>MUIA01000368.1 GCA_002084115.1 Oceanospirillales bacterium LUC14_002_19_P2
TTGAGAGCAGCATAAGGTGCTATTGCAGAATAAGGTCATCGCCTATGCCACTGAATTGGGCTTTTGCAACAGCCTCATAAGGTGCTATTGCAGAATAAGGTCATCGCCTATGCCACTGAATTGAGCTTTTGCAACAGCCTCTTGAGGGTTACGAGGATATTGTGGATTGTTGCTGCAATGCCTGGAATAAACTGTGTAGCGAGGCTGGACGGTTGTTCAGTTTATGCGCTCGCCAGTGGGCACTTATGCAGTAGTTAGAAAAGGCGATTGGTATGACACACCATCAGGTACCCATAAAGGGTGAGCTCTTCCCTGAAAATCCAACGCCTCAGGCATACGCACTATTCCGCCACCACCAGCGGATAACCAAGCAACGGATGCGCCATAATCATGGCCCGGATATCGAATACCGACTGAATGGTTTCATGGGTCAGCACTTCCGCCGGGCAGCCATCGGCACATTTTTTACCATTTTTCAGAATGACAATCCGATCCGCATACTGGGCAGCAAGATTCAGGTCATGCAGGATCACGATAACACCCACACCCTGGCTGGCAAACGCACGGGCGACGGCTAACGTCTGATGCTGATGCCGTGGATCCAGCGCCGAGGTTGGCTCATCCAGCAGTAATACCCGGCTCCCGACCAGAGGCGGTTCCCAGATCTGGGCCAGCACCCTCGCCAGATGGACACGTTGCTTCTCGCCACCGGACAAGTGAGTGTAACTGCGATTCGCAAGGTGCAAGGCATCCACTTCCAATAGCGCCCGTCGACAAATATCCTGATTATGCTCCCGGCTGCTGGCATGGGGGGTCCGCCCCATCTGCACCACTTCATTCACCGTGAAGGAGAAGCTCAGGGAGGATGACTGGGGTAATATCGCCATCTGCAGCGCGCACTCTAACGGCCTCCAATCAGAGACCGGTTTTTCACCCAGCAGCACACGACCGCTTTCTGGCGGATATTCATTCGTAATGGCCCGGAGCAACGTACTTTTCCCGGCCCCATTGGGCCCGAGCACCGCAACCACTTCACCGGCACTGAGGTTTAATGACACATCGGACAATAAATCCCGGGAGCCACGCTTGACGGTAACGCCGTCAATGTTTAGACAGATCATATTCAACCGATCCTGTTGCGTTGCTGCCAGAGAAGGGAAATAAAGAAGGGTGCACCCAACAGTGCCGTGACAATACCAATCGGCAACTCCGCCGGGGTAATCACGATACGGGCAATAATGTCAGCCACCAGCAGAATCATCGCACCCAGCAGGCAAGAGGAAGGAAGCAGCCAGCGATGGTCGGGGCCAATAGACAGTCTCACCAGGTGAGGTACTACCAGCCCGACAAATCCGATCATACCGGCCACAGCGACAGCAACCCCCACGCCCAGCGCGGTAATCAGGATCAGTTGCAACTTGAGTTTCTGGACATCCTGACCCAGATGCCGGGCTTCAGACTCTCCCAGTAACAAGGCATTCAAACCGCGCGCCTTGCTGATCAGCAACAACTGCAGGGGAATCAGGCAGGATGCTGCCATGATGATGGTCTGCCAGTTGCCGCTGGCCAGGCTGCCCATCTGCCAGAAGGTCATGTTGCGCAGCATGGTGTCGTCAGCCACATAATTCATCAGGCCAATGCCTGCGCCACTCAGGGCGCTAACCGCGATGCCTGCCAACAGCATGGTCGCCACGGAGGTTCCCTGGTTGGTCGTACCAATGCGATAGACCAGCAAGGTTGATGTAAATCCCCCCACAAACGCCGCGACTGAAACAGTATACGCCTGAAACAACTCGGTCACTGACACCAGCCAGGTGCCACCCAATACAATACCGAGTCCGGCACCCAGCGCCGCACCACTGGATACGCCAATAATACTGGGATCCGCCAGAGCATTTCTGAACAGCCCCTGCATGGCGGCACCACAGGCGGCAATACTGCTGCCGACCAACACGCCAAGTAGCGTACGGGGAAGACGAATCGCCTCAACGATTAACTGTTGCTGGCGATCGGGTTCAACAGAAATAATCCCCAGCCGGTACATCAGGATATCCATGGTATCAGCCAGCGATACCGGAATTGGTCCCGTACCAATAGACAGCAGCATAACCAGAGGTAAAAGTATCAGCAGTCCCGTAAAAAAAAGACGGGCCTTTTTTTCTCTATCCATTGCGTAAAACAATTCTCAAACAACCCGGCCAGTCAACAGCGCAACCATGACGACATTCCGGCGGGCGATACACTGCTGTACGTTCCGAAAACAGGGATTACGCCCTGCCTTCCTGCCAGCATTCAGTATCAGGTGACTGAAGAGGAACCCAGTATAGATGCACGTGCTGATATTCCTGACGCTTTTAACATGCGATTTACATAATGCTTACAGAAGCCATCAGTAATAAGCATAAACACCTGTACATTGCACGATCTCGCAACAGACAATGATCAGCTTTCCGGATAAAACTCGGTGGCCAGCGCAAGTGCAGCCTCACCCACGCGAGGTCCCAGCCCGCCGACCAGCAATGAGCCATCCACAGGCACAAAACGCTTGTTCATACCGGCAGGCGTCATTGACAGCCCCGGCTGCATAGCCAGTATCTTGGATTCATCAGGTGCTTCATGTGAGGCCTGAGTGATCAGAATGAGATCCGGCCGCATCGACAATACCGCTTCGTCGGACACCTGACGGAAACGCTCAAAATGGCTGGCAGCCACATTGATTCCCCCGGCCAGTTGAATCAGCGTATCTGCGGTCGTGCCAGCACCCGCCACCATGGGTGTTCCATTATGGGATAGGAACAACAACACCCGGGGCTTCTCGCCCTTGAACCTGACTTTGGCTGCATCAATGTCCTGCTGGATTTTGGCCTGCAGCTGACCGCCCTCCTGAGATTTGTTCAACAGTTCAGCCGTTGTTTCAATCCGCTGGTACAGATTCTGTAGCGAGGCATCTGTGGTCAGGATATCCACTTTTACCGCCGTCGCCTGCAACTGTTTGATGACTGGCGGGGGGCCCATTTCATCAGAACCAATCACCCGATCCGGACGCAGTGACAATACGCCTTCCGTCGACAGCGCTCGGTGGTAACCGACTTTGGGTAAATCATGTACGGCTGCCGGCTGCTGGCTCGTGACATCCACAGCCACAACCTGTTCTCCGGCACCCAGGGCGTAGACCAGTTCCGTCACACTACTGCCGACCGTAACAATTCGCGGTGTTTCTGCGGCCTGTGCAACCGTCATCACTGCTAGACTGATTGCTGCGGTGACTGACCTGAGGGGCTTCAACCACTGGGACTTCCGAAGCGTAACCATGATTACCGTGCATCCTCCATCTGAATCTGTGCAGCCGTCATATTATTTTGTTGCAGGAACGCCAACAGCTGAACCAGACGCTCCATGGGTACATTGCGATCGCCGGCAATCATCAGCGGACGCTCCGGTTGGCTGGCGACGCGCTGTTTCAAGGCAGAGGCAAACGCATCCCAATCGGAGAAACGCTGACCGTCGATGGCCCAGCCTTCATCACCAGGCATCAGGTTGACGGCAAGCGTATCCGGTTCCTGAAGAGTAACAGCCGCTTCAGCACCGGCTTCAGGCAGATCCACCTTCAGCACATTGGGCGCAACATTCGCCGTGAACATCAGGAACACCATGACAATGAAGATAACATCCAGCAGGGGCGTCAAGTCAGGCAGCAGTGAACCCTGGGGTTCATCATTATGGGAAATGCTGATCATGCTGCCCGTTCCCGAAAGGCCACCACCCGACCATCATCACTCATGCCGTTTTCTGTCATGTTGACGCCTTCCAGCAGCAGGTTGACGTGGTTCAGAACAAATTCGAGCCGACCTATATAGTGGTTAGACCACAGCGTGAAACCATGGCTGGCCGCCAGCGAGGGGATCGCGATGATCAAACCAAAGGCCGTCGTGTACATGGCGACCCAGAGACCATCCGCCAGCACCGCCGGCGTGACAGGACCGGTACTCATGGCCATGCCCTGGAACATGTCGATCATGCCGATTACTGTGCCCAACAGACCAATCATCGGGCTCAATACACCAATCAGCATCAGGAAACGCAGCCAGGCCTGCAGACGTTGACGTTGGCGCAGCAGCCAGAGACCAGCCACTTCCTCGCGCACGGCTTTGCCGCTGCCGGCGTGGCTCAGCAATACCGCCACGCCCTTACTCAAACAGTGTCCCTGTGTGCACAGGTTGGCGCACAAGTCGTTCTGGCGATTCTCGGCCCGATGCTTCTGAACATTCTCCATCATAGCCCGCACCCGGCGCTGGCTCAGCGATGGCAACATCAAATACGTGAGCGTCCGCTCAAGGATAAACGCGAGTGACAGGCAGGAAAGTACGATCAGCGGCCAGCTGACCGGCCCCAAACGTGAGAGATATTCTTGCCACATAATGAATTACCTGTATCTAATACCAATCGTATTTTCTAAGTCCTAAGCCTGATGCCAGCTATCCTTAGGCATCATCAACGAATTCTCTTTGAAACGATGTCTCGCCGACCACAGTTACCCGAAGGTTTTGAGAATAT
>MUIA01000229.1 GCA_002084115.1 Oceanospirillales bacterium LUC14_002_19_P2
CCGGTTGCGGTTGTTTTGCCAAAAGAGGACAGAAGGTAGTCAGAGTACAGCTCAATCAGATCGTGTTTCATACCGGCAATAATGCCGTATTTTCAGTCTTGTGCGTAACTTGAGTTATATCAGTCTTTAAACGGGCATCTTATAGTATTTTGTTGCAAAAACAGATGGGCACTTAACACATAGGATGTCGCCAACGTCGAATACGGACAGACTTGACCTCTCGTCCTGCCCTCGCTACGCTGTGCTGTTTTATCACTGACCTGCCTACCGGTTAACCGGCCTGATTGGAAATCCCTGATGCCTGAAAATCACCGTCTCTACATCGAACATCACCAACAGCTGCTCGATAGCCTGATGATGCAGCTGCCCAACGCGTTGGACACCGTCTGTACAGAAGAGCAGAAAGAACAACTGCTGGAGCAATTACAGCACGTCAAACAGGCACTGGTGGATCACCTGGAAGAATCACGCTATCTGGGCCAACTGTGGCTGTTTTCCTTTATCGGTAACCACCCACAGCTCGCGCCGATGGTTCCCCGTGACCTGCTCTGGTTCTTTGGCGGGGAATGCCTGCATTTCATGTCTGATGATGAAATCAGTAAATATCAGCGACTGGAGGATATCCTGGCAGAAGCCGAACACAACGGGCGGGACATGTCGTGGATTGAAGCCCGCCGGTTCGTCTTCAACTAAACGCCACTACTCGTACACCATCTTCCGGGTCATGCCGCCATCAAGAATGATATTCTGGCCGGTCATGAACCCGGCCTGATCGGACAGCAGGAAGTGCACCAGGCTGGCAACATCCTGCGCCTCCCCTACCCGACCCACCGGATGTTGCTGATGGCAGGTTTCCGTCAGATGTACTGGACGCCGCGAGCGGGATTTCTGCAGTTCCCCAACCTCAATCCAGCCCGGACTGATACAGTTGACCCGAATCTGCCCCGACAGTGATACCGCCAGCGCATGGGTCAGCGACACTACGCCGCCTTTACTGGCAGCGTAAGCTTCCGTCTGGGGTTCTGACTGCAGATAGCGCGTGGAGGCAATATTCAAGATCGCGCCATGTCGCACCCGTAGTAACACCAGTGTTTGCCTGACCATCAGAAAGACACCGGTCAGGTTGACATCAATAATCCGCTGCCAGCCTTCAAGATCCAGATATTCCAGGGGACCGGTATACGGGTCAGCAATCCCCGCATTATTGACCAACCCATCCAGGCCGCCAAACCAGTGCTGAACCCGGGCAATGCAACGCTGCACGGACTCTTCGCTGCTGACATCGGTACGAATAAAGCGCACGTCACCCTGCCGGGACAATAACCCTACCAACTCTTCACCGGCTTCACGGTCATTGTCTGCCACCACCACGCTATAGCCTTTCGTCAGGAAATACTCGGTGATGCCTCGACCTATGCCCTGCGCTCCCCCGGTGACCAACACAACCGGTTTTCCAGCCCCATGTTGTCCGTGACCATCGACCTTCTGGTTATCCCTTGTGTGCGGCATAACGAACTCCAGCCCGGTAGTAATGGAGACAAAAGCTAAGCACAAGGGCAGCATCACTGCCTTAGTGGTTTTCAGCTATGACGAGAAAGTCGGAGAATGACATGAACAAAGAAAAGGACGGCTTCCCCCTCAGAAAACCGGCCTAATAATCCATTGGCGAACCTGTCCCGACTGTCTCTAACGCAGTCTGCTATAACGAGGTGCCATGACACTTGCTTGCAGTGGCAGGATCATCGCTGAGCGGTTTTCAGCGACCAACCCCTCCCCTCTTCACTGCGGGGTTCACTCTACCTGACTAGATAAACCAGATATTGATGCGCATCAAAAGACCATAAGTATTAGCCGAGATTTTTATCGTTTTCTCCGAGCATTTCGATGCTTTCGGCTGGCAGGCCAATCTCCGTCACTGAACGATCCAGCAATTCCTGCGGCAGCTGCTTTTTCACTTTAACCCCCAGCTCAACAAACTGCTGCGCCTGGCGCACTAAGTTGCCCCGCCCCGCACTGAACTTGTTCATGGCGCCGTCATAGGTTTTTTTCACCGTATCCAGCTGACTGCCCAGTTTTTGCATATCGTCCGTAAATCCACGGAGCTTGTCGTACAACGCACTGGCTTTTTCGGCGATTTTTTCCGCATTCCGGTTCTGGTGTTCATAGCGCCAGATATTTTCGATAGTACGCAATGCCACCAGCAGGTTGGTCGGGCTGACCAGCATGATGTTGTGTTCCAGCGCTTCCTGGAACAGCGATGGCTGGTGTTCGACTGCCGCATAGAAAGCGGGCTCTACCGGAATGAACATCAGGACATAATCCAGAGTTCTGACGCCATCCAGATCCTGATAGCTTTTGGCGCTCAGGCTACGAATATGATTACGCAGACACTGAACATGGGCAGCCAACGCCCGGTTGCGTTCTGCATCATCTTCCGCCTCATGATAACGACTGTAATCCACCAGCGAGACTTTAGAGTCGATGACGACATCTTTGCCATCAGGCAAATGAACCACCACATCGGGCTGCAGTCGTTCACCATCGGTGTTCTTCAGTGAGACCTGTCGTTCGTATTCATGCCCTTCTCGCAAACCGGACTCTTCCAATACCCGATCCAATACCAGTTCGCCCCAGTTACCCTGGGTTTTCTTGTCGCCTTTCAGGGCACGGGTCAGGTTCAGGGCTTCCTGGCTCATTTGCTGGTTCAGCTCGCGCAGCCCCAGCACCTCATCACGCAGGGAGCGACGCTCCTTGGCCTCGGTGACATAAGCGTCATTGACCTGCTGTTTAAAATCAGCAATCTGCTGCTTGAAAGGCCCCAGCAAACCATCCAGCGCCATTTTATTCTGTTCAGTAAAACGAGAGGCTTTCGCCTCAAAGATGCGGTTCGCCAGATTTTCAAACTGCTGATTGAGCCTTATTTCAGCCTGCTCCAACAACCGAATTTTATCGTCTGCCGCTTCCCTCTCTTTATCCCGTGCCGCCAGTGCCGTTTTAAGTTCACTTTCGAATGCCTGCAGCTGTTGCTGTCGCAGTTCTGCATCCCGTAAAGTCACCCGCAACTCATCCATACCGATAAGTCGCTCTGTCGACCGCGCCACTTCGAGCTCCAGGGTCTGAATGCGATGTCGCGCCGTTTCCTGTTCCTGCTGCAACTGCGAAACGGTTTCCTGCTGACGGCGATTTTCCGTTTCAAGCCAGGCCTGGCGCTCTACTGACTGCAGGCGTTCTGTCTCAAGGGTTTGCTGGTCACGCAGTGACTCCGCTTCGCAACGCTGACGGGTTGAAGCTGCACTGATCTTCCAGGCTGCAACAGCGACAATGGCCGCCACTGCAACAAGCAGGAGGGTATAAACAAGGAAGGACATCGTCATCGTTCAGACAATCCATTCTGAGGGTTAACAGGGTTTCAGGGAATAGTACTACCGATCGGACATACATCCCATTCGCATGGGCCACAGCACCGGTTTTTCTGACATCACTACTGCATGAAAATGTCAGTCAATGTCATGGTTATTGCCGAGGGAACAGCCTATGATCACCGGCAACAGACCAAACAAGCAAAGGAATCCTGCCGCATGTTTTCCGAGGGGTTTTTAACCGTTTTTCTGATGGTCGTTCTGACTATTGGAATACTGATTACCATCTTCCTGATCAAAGGCCGTGCACGACAGCAGACATTGGAGTCACTGTCGCATTGGTCGCAGCCACCTTCACGATTTGTCGAGGTTAATGGTCTCAAGGTTCACTACCGGGATGAAGGAGAAGGCCCGGTACTGATCCTCCTCCACGGACTATTCTCCTCCCTGCATACTTGGGAGAAGTGGGTTAGCCTGCTACAGGACCGGTATCGAATCATCCGTATCGATGTCCCCAACTTTGGCCTGACAGGCCCCTTCCCCAACAAGAAGGTCGATGACCAGACCTACATGCAGTTTCTTGAAGATTTTGTGACCGCACTAAAGCTTGAGCGCTTTCATTTGGCCGGCAACTCACTGGGGGGTTATTTTGCCTACCAGTACGCCTCACGCTACCCGCAACGCGTTAACAAGCTGGTGATGCTCAACGCTGCTGGTTACTTTTTCATCCCGCCAGCCGCATTGATTGCCTGGGGCATGCCGCTACTGGGTCGCATTGCCGATTATACGGAAGCGCCTTACGGCCTGTTCGCTTCACTGGTACGCCGAGCTTATGCTGATCCAAGTAAAGCCACTGCCGATGAAATTAGACGCTATAACGAACTGCTGCATCGGGACGGCAACCGGGCAACCGGGCAGCCGGTGGCCGACTGATCCGGCATATCCGTAACTGCGTCGGTTTTGATACTTCACGTACCCAACTGCTTACCATGCCCACGCTCATTATGTGGGGCGATCAAGACCACTGGATTCCTGTACGTCATGCCCCAAAATACCATCAGAGGCTGTTGCAAAAGCTCAATTCAGTGGCATAGGCGATGACCTTATTCTGCAATAGCACCTTATGCTGCTCTCAATATATTCTCTACCTCTTTTTCATGGCAATGCAGATCACCTCGTAAT
>MUIA01000017.1 GCA_002084115.1 Oceanospirillales bacterium LUC14_002_19_P2
GTTAATAACGAAATCGCATCAATGAAATTTTGAAAGAGCCTGAAATTCATAACAGTCATCCCCTGATAGCCGGATGGTTCAGGGAGTATAGGTCAACCAACCATCAGGGGTAACTTAGCCAATGAGGTCATTGTACAACTGTTATCAAGTGCAGTGCCTTTGCAGTTGTTATGTATAATTAAACTTAGAAACTTTATACAGGATCACCCCAGTATTGAGTGCAATTTACCGGCGTTGGTGAAGTCTCATTTAGCGTCTAAAAAATACAGCAAGGCAACGTTTTTACCGAAAATATCCTCCTGGGAAGGGTAACCATTGTGTTAATGGTTACCCTGTCGTGTTCATGCGACGTGTGCTTCATCCAGCTCAGAAGAAACTAGTTCACCCCGCAGGCTGTGTGGAAATGCTTCCAGGATCTGCACATCAGCAAAGCGACCGATCAATCGGGGATCTGTGCATCGGAAGTTGACCACCCTGTTACACTCGGTTCGACCCTGTAACTGTCCTGGATCTTTCTTGGAAAAGTCTGTGACCAGAATACGCTGGGTGGTGTCCACCAGGCGACGACTGATCTGCATAGTTTGTTGGTTAATGCGATCCTGAAGGATTTGCAGACGCTGCTTCTTCACTTCAGTCGGGACATCGTCTGGCATGTCGGACGCTGGTGTTCCCGGACGCTTGCTGTAGATGAAGCTGAACGAGGCATCGAAATTAACATCAGCGATCAGGTTCATGGTGTCCTGGAAGTCGCGATCCGTTTCGCCGGGGAAACCGATAATAAAGTCGGACGACATGCTCAAGTCTGGGCGAATTTTACGCAGCTTGCGAATCTTGGACTTGTATTCCAGCGCCATATGCCCGCGCTTCATCAGCGCCAGTATGCGATCAGAGCCGCTTTGTACCGGCAGATGCAGGTGACTGACCAATTCTGGCACATCCGCGTAGACCTGGATCAGGCTCTCTGAGAACTCTACCGGATGAGAGGTGGTGAAACGGATTCGGCCGATGCCGTCGATGGCGGCGACATAGGTGATCAGTTCAGCCAGATCGGCGACCGTACCGTCATGCTTTTCGCCGCGATAGGCGTTGACATTCTGTCCCAGCAGGTTGATTTCACGCACGCCCTGTTCGGCCAGGGAGACACATTCGGCAATCACATCATCAAAGGGGCGGCTGACTTCATCGCCACGGGTATAAGGGACGATACAAAACGTGCAGTACTTGCTGCAGCCTTCAATAACTGACACAAAAGCGGTTGGGCCGTTAACGCTGGGTTCCGGAAGGCGGTCGAATTTCTCGATTTCCGGAAAGGTGACATCGACCACGGCTTTGCTGGTGGTTTTGCTGGCGTCAATCATTTCCGGCAGGCGGTGTAAAGTTTGAGGCCCGAAAATCACGTCAACATAGGGCGCGCGCCGACGGATGGCATCGCCTTCCTGACTCGCGACACAGCCGCCTACGCCAATGACCAGGTTTGGGTTCTGCTCTTTCAGGTGTTTCCAGCGGCCAAGCTGGTGGAACAGTTTCTCCTGAGCCTTTTCCCGGACTGAGCAGGTGTTCACCAGCAAGACATCCGCGTCATCGGGGCTGTCAGTCAGCTCCAACTCATGGGTTTCGCCGAGCAGGTCCGCCATGCGGGCGGAGTCGTACTCGTTCATCTGGCAACCATGGGTTTTGATGTATAGCTTCTTACGCATCCGCTTGTGTTACCGTTTCGGACAAAATTGGTCAGTGCTACTGACGGGCATCGTTTCTTTTGGGCTGCCCCAATAAGAAAATCGCTCATTCTAGAGGCACAGGATTTATTTGGCCAGCCTGAGGAAATCGTTATGCGCTAAGTAGGACTACTTTGAAGATTGGATATTTCTATATTTTATATGCTGGGGAACTTAGACGGATTCAAGATGCCAAAGTAAAAAGATTTCATGCTTTAGTCACCGTGAATTTTTTTATGGTGAAATTAGGCTAAGTTACCCCTTGTAGTTGGTAGCACCAATGTCCAATGATTTTCTCAAACATGCGTGCAGTCGTCAGCCTATGACGCTCTGTTAGAGCGCGCCGCCAAGCGAGGTAATGAGTCATATATTTCGTAGCCACGCCATGAAATACATTGAGCACCCAGCGTTTCAAGTGGCTG
>MUIA01000235.1 GCA_002084115.1 Oceanospirillales bacterium LUC14_002_19_P2
AACCGGTTGCGGTTGTTTTGCCAAAAGAGGACAGAAGGTAGTCAGAGTACAGCTCAATCAGATCGTGTTTCATACCGGCAATAATGCCGTATTTTCAGTCTTGTGCGTAACTTGAGATACTCACTAAAGCGGATATCGAATCCAACCTGCCAACCCTGTCAGCACTGATGTCTGGCATTGCCGATGGTTACTGTGATTAAGCGCGCGGGCAGTACGATATTCCCCCGGTGGGTTACCTGGCATTGCCCCATGGTGAACTGCACCTGAAATATGGCCGGGCTGATACCTCGCCCTATGCGGTGATCAAGATTGCGGCGGGCAGTTATACGAATCCTGGCAAGGGGCTTCCGTCGTCTTCCGGTTGCCTGATGGTGCTGGATGTTGAGACCGGTTTCCCGCTGGCACTGTTGCAGGATGAAGGTCTGCTGACAGACCTGAGAACCTCCGCAGCCGGTGCCATGATGGCCAAAAGGTTTGCGCCGGCGGCGAAAATCATGGGGATTGTCGGTTGTGGCATCCAGGGGTATTACCAGACACGCGATACCTGCCTGGCATTGGGTATCAACCAGGTGGTTGCCTTTGATCGTAAACCGGCTTCAATTACTGCACTGGCTGAACGTCTGGCGCCTTACGATATTGCCGTCACTCCCGCGTCAGATATCCAGTCCCTGTGCCAACAGGCGGACATCATCACAACCGTGACGCCGAGTAAAGAAGCCTACCTGGATGCAGACTGGCTGAAGCCCGGTGCCCATATCAATGCCTTCGGCTGCGACTCTCTGGGCAAACGGGAACTCTGTGGCAATGTGCTGGAACGTGCCGACCTGCTGCTTGTGGATAGTTATGATCAGTGTCGTGACCATGGCGAACTGCAATATGCTCAAGAACAGGTTGCAGAAAGAGCAGTGCCGTTTGGACAGGCCCTGGCGGAAGGTCGTAATGTTTCTTCTGCAGGGCTGACGGTCGCTGACTATACCGGTGTTGCGGTGCAGGACATCATTATCGCCACCTTGGTGTACGACGCCTATATCGGTCATGTGTCGCCGTAATCAACGACAATGACTCGTCAGAATGTACAGCCGATGGGAGCAGCCAGCTGCCTTGCAACCCCGGGGGGATAGGGATAGTGTTCGGGCGTTGCCAAATGTACCGACCTGCGGGAAGGCAAGGCAGCAAGAGGTTTATTGGAAAACGGCCGGCGTTTTCACACTGCGTGAATGGCCGGCCTGTTTTCATTTATGACTCATAGTGAATCCATGCGTAAGAAAAAGACATCCGGTGCCGAGGCGCTGTTACTTGAACGTTATGCCCCTGTGGCGGATGGCATCGTTGCCCTCTTTGCAGGCTTTGTGGAGGCGATTATTCATGATTACGCCTCCCAGAAGGTGGTGTACATCGCCAACAACCTGTCGAAGCGGTCACTGGGGGATGACTCCGGCCTGGATGACATTGCGCCGGATGAGCCGGAAACGGTTATTGGCCCCTATGAGAAAATTGGTTGGGATGGTGGCAAACAGCGCTCCATTAGCATTGTGCTGCGGGATGATGATGGTCATACCATCGGTTTGCTTTGCGTCAATATGAAACTGGATGTGTTTGAGCAGGCGAGACAGGCGTTCGACATTCTTCTTTCCCATCCACAACTGGTACCGCAGCCGGACAAACTGTTCCAGGATGACTGGCAGGAACGCATCAATACCTTCATCCATCACTGGCTGACGCGACAGGGGCTGACAATGGCGAGATTGTCGCATCCACAAAAGCGGGCACTGGTGACAGAGTTGTACAACAATGGCGCATTCAAGGGGAAGAGTTCCCAGAACTATGTGGCCAATGTCCTGAATATGGGAAGGGCGACAGTCTTCAAGTATTTGCGGGAACTCAAAGAAACAGAAAACGCCTGATTGAACAGTGGCTTTCTTGTTCTAAGGTGATGAACTCAGTGTTTCAGGGCATCTTGTCATCAAGTCTTTCGTATTTGATGATGCGTAGTACTGATGGAAAGCATGACCGCCTCCGATGAAAACGACTGGCTGCTTCTACTCAATCCCGTTTAGCCGTTATGCTGTACGGATTGACCGTGGATAATCAGGATGCCCCTGGTGGCCAGTCAGTCAGAATCACATAACAACACCAAAGATGTAAAAACCTGCGCCGTATGCCAGCGGCCCTTCACCTGGCGAAAGAAGTGGACCCGATGCTGGGAGCAGGTCAGGTATTGTTCTGAGCGCTGTCGACGCAATCGTAACCGGGTAGGGAAGTCATGAAAAAGTACCAGCGTCTTCGCCTGATTCTGGGGGATCAGCTTAATGCCACACACCGCTGGTTTCGGAAAAAGGATGACGGCTGTCTCTATTTGATCGCTGAATTACCCCAGGAAACCGATTACGTTCGCCATCATATCCAGAAGCTCTGTGCGTTTTTTGCGGCCATGGCGTCGTTTGCGGGTGCCCTGAAACAATCCGGTCACCATGTGCTGCACCTGACGCTGGATGATACCGTGTCATTTAACGACTTGCCGGCACTGCTCAAGCATGTGACAGAAAAATACGGCATCACTGAATTTGAATATCAGCAGCCTGATGAATACCGGCTCCAGCAACAGCTATCACAGCTGTCCCTGGCATCAGGAGTTTCCATCAACCGGTTTGAGTCTGAACATTTCCTGCTGCCGTTTGATGAACTGGAATCCTATTTTACGCCCGGCAAAGCGGTAAGGATGGAAGCGTTTTACCGCAAGATGCGCAAGCGGTTCGATATCCTGATGGAAGGTGAGCAGCCCGCAGGCGGACAGTGGAATTTCGACAGCGATAACCGGCAATCCTTGAAAAAAGCAGACCTTGCCGCGATTCCTGAACCGATTCTTTTTGCCAACCCGGTTACGGATATTCTACAGCGCATTGAGCGTCATCAGGTGGCACATTTCGGTGTACCGACCGATCCGTTGATATGGCCAGTTACCCGCAAGCAATCCTTACAGGTACTCAAACATTTCTGTCGATCTTGCCTGCCGTCGTTTGGGCGTTTTCAGGATGCGATGACCGCGAACAGTGAACATCGCTGGAGTCTGTATCATTCACGGCTGTCGTTTGCGCTTAATACTAAAATGCTGCACCCGAAACAGGTCATTGAGGCAGCCATTGCAGCCTGGCAGGCGTCGCCTGACACCATCACCATTGCCCAGGTGGAAGGTTTTGTCCGGCAGGTACTGGGGTGGCGTGAATTTGTGCGGGGCATGTACTGGGCCAATATGCCGGAATACCGGACGATGAACCATTTTAATGCCCAGCAGACATTGCCTGCGTTTTTCTGGACCGGCGAAACCCGAATGCGTTGTTTGCAGCAGGCCATCGGCCAGTCCCTTGATTTCGCTTATGCCCACCATATTCAGCGACTGATGGTGACAGGCAATTTCTGTTTACTGGCAGGGATTGATCCGGACCAGGTCGATGACTGGTACCTGAGGATTTACGTGGATGCCATAGAGTGGGTGGAGCTGCCCAATACCCGGGGCATGAGCCAGTTTGGTGACGGTGGGCTGGTGGCCTCAAAACCCTATGCGGCCAGCGGCAATTACATCAATAAGATGAGCGACTACTGCAGTGACTGCCATTACAACGTAAAGAAAAAGACATCAGAGGACGCTTGCCCGCTGAACAGCCTCTACTGGCATTTTATGCTTAGGCACCGTGACCAGTTGGCTGTTAACCATCGCACCGGGGTTGTGTATAAAGGCTGGGACAAACGAAGCAGCGAAGAACAGCGCGCGGTTTTGGACAGGGCTGAATGGTGTCTGGAGAATCTGGATGCGCTGTAAGAGGGGTAAACGGTAATGAATCAATGGATGCTTGAACCGGCCGAGATACTGGCCATCCATCCTGTCCTGCCGGTGCTGGTAGTTGATAGCATTGAGCAGGCGCTTTCCATTGGAAGTGCGTTAATTGAGGGCGGGCATTCTGCTCTGGAAGTCACCCTTCGTACTCCCGCCGCGTTGGATGCCATTACTGAACTGCGTTGTACTTTTCCTGATGTACTGGTGGGCGCGGGTACCGTGCTCAATACCTCGCACTATGACCAGGCGGTGAAGGCGGGGGCGCAATTCGCGGTGTCACCAGGCCTGACCGAAGCACTGTTACACCATGCCCGAAACCAAACGATTCCATTGATGCCTGGTGTGGCTAACGCCAGTGTGATCATGCTTGCACTGTCGCAGGGGTATGATTGCCTGAAGTTTTTCCCGGCTGAAGCGTCTGGTGGTGTTGCAGTTTTGAAGGCGCTGGCAGGGCCATTCCCACAAATTCGATTTTGTCCATTCGGTGGTATTTCTGCTGCTAATGCAAAAGACTACCTGGCACTTTCGAATGTTCCAGCGGTATCCGGATCCTGGATGATACCTGCTGAGGCTGTAATACCAATCGTATTTTCTAAGTCCTAAGCCTGATGCCAGCTATCCTTAGGCATCATCAACGAATTCTCTTTGAAACGATGTCTCGCCGACCACAGTTACCCGAAGGTTTTGAGAATATT
>MUIA01000280.1 GCA_002084115.1 Oceanospirillales bacterium LUC14_002_19_P2
TGAACACCGATTCTGGTAACTCTTGAACACCCATTCTGGTAAGTCTTGAACACTGATTCTGGTAAGTCTTGAACACTTTTTCCGGTTTTCCAGAATCGGTGTTCAAGTTAACCAGAATTTGCACCTCCTAAACGCTCGATATCAAAGCTTGTAGGGACGGCAAAGGGAAAATCAGCCTTGAGAGTTTTCACCCGTTTTCCTTATCTCCGGCAGAAGCCGTATTGGGGGAATCATTTTTGGGCCAAAGGTTATTGTGTTGATACAGTGGGCGTGGACGCTGAAATGATTCGGAAATACGTTAAATATCAGGAAAAACAAGAAAGGCTCCAGCAGGAGATAAATTTCCGGCACTGAGTTTTTTTTATTGGGGAGAGCTCAAGTCAGCCTTCTCAGAAGGCTGGCCGTGCAGCCCCCTTTTAGGGGGCATCATACAAGTCCACGTTCTAAGAACGTGGTTTGTTTAGAGCTGCCGGATAGTTTCCATTTGCTCTTCCAGCTTCGCCCTGGCTGATTCCGCTTCTGCCAGTTTAGCCTTTTCCTTCTCAACCACATCGGCAGGTGCCTTGCTGACAAATTTTTCATTGCCAAGCTTGCCTGCCAGTCGAGACGCTTCTTTCTGCAGGCGATCCACTTCCTTGGTCAGACGCGCCAGCTCTGCTTCTTTGTCAATCAGATCAGCCATCGGTACCAGAACTTCCATTGTGCCGACCAGTTTGGTCGCGGACATGGGGGCGGTTTCCGAAGCACCGAGCGCACGAATATCGCTCAGCTTGGCCAGTTTCTTGAGGTAAGAATGGTTTTCTGCCAACCGTGCCTTGCCTTCCTCGGTACAGTTTCTCAGCAGAACATCCAGTGCTTTACCCGGGGCGATATTCATTTCGCCACGGATATTGCGGATGCCGTCAATCACGCCCTTGAGCCATTCAATATCGTTGTCAGCCTGGGGATCAATCTTGGCTTCATCCGGTGCAGGGAATGCCTGCAACATGATGGTGTCGCCTTCCTGACCCGCTAATACCTTCACTTTCTGCCAGATTTCTTCCGTGATGTAAGGCATGAAGGGGTGTGCCATACGGAGAATGGTTTCCAGCACCCGAACCAGTGTGCGACGAGTGCCGCGCTTGCGTGCGTCGGAGGCGCTGTCATCCCACAGTACGGGCTTGGACAGTTCCAGGTACCAGTCACAGTACTCGTTCCAGACAAACTCGTACAATGCCTGTGAGGCGTGATCCAGACGGAAAGACTCGATCGCTTCGGCAATGGTTTTTTCCGTTTGTTGCAGGCGAGAGATGATCCAGCGATCTGCCAGGATCAATTCTACCTCGCCACCCTTCTGGCCACAGTCTTCACCCTCGGTATTCATCAGGACATACCGGGTAGCATTCCAGATTTTGTTGCAGAAGTTCCGGTAACCTTCGATCCGGCCCATGTCGAACTTGATATCACGTCCGGTAGAAGCCAGTGAATAGAAGGTATAGCGCAGGGCATCGGTTCCGAAGGCGGCAATGCCTTCCGGGAAATGCTTGCGGGTTTGCTTTTCAATCTTGGCGGCCAGCTGGGGCTGCATCATGTTGCCCGTACGCTTGTTAACCAGAGTTTCCAGCTCAATGCCATCAATCAGGTCCAGCGGGTCGAGTACGTTACCCTTGGACTTGGACATTTTCTGGCCTTCCTGGTCACGGACCAGTCCGTGTACGTAAACATACTTAAACGGTGCCTGGGACTTGCCGTCCTCATCTTTCATGAAGTGCAGGGTCATCATGATCATCCGGGCAACCCAGAAGAAGATAATGTCAAAGCCGGTGACCAGCACATCTGTCGGGTGGAAAGTCTTCAGGCGTTCTGTTGCTTCGGGCCAGCCGAGGGTGCCGAAGGTCCAGAGCGCGGAAGAGAACCAGGTATCGAGCACATCTTCATCCTGACGCAGGGTGACGTCAGCAGACAGCTGATGCTTGTCGCGAATCTCTGCTTCATTATGGCCGACATAGACATTGCCCTGCTCGTCATACCAGGCAGGAATACGGTGGCCCCACCAGAGTTGACGGGAGATACACCAGTCCTGAATATCACGCATCCAGGCGTAGTACATGTTTTCGTACTGTTTGGGGACGAACTGGATCTCACCGTCTTCAACGGCCTTGATCGCCGGTTCTGCCAGAGGCTTGGCCCGGACAAACCACTGGTCAGTCAGCAGGGGTTCAATGATGACGCCAGAGCGGTCGCCATAGGGAACGGTCAGATCATGGTCCTTGATGTCGTCCAGCAAACCGGCAACTTCCAGGTCAGCCAGAATCTGCTTACGGGCCGCAAAGCGTTCCATGCCCCGGTACGCTTCAGGGATGAACGTGTCGATGCTGTCGTTTGGCGTGCCGTCCATGTTGAAGGCGTCGGCCTTATCGCTGATGTCGCCGTTGAGCGTCATCACGTTGATCATGGGCAGGTTACAGCGCTTGCCAACTTCATAGTCATTGAAGTCGTGGGCAGGCGTAATTTTCACGCAACCCGTGCCTTTTTCCATATCGGCGTGTTCATCACCCACGATGGGAATACGACGGTTGACCAGTGGCAGGATGATCTCCTTGCCGATCAGCATCTTGTAGCGAGGGTCTTCCGGATTTACGGCAACGCCGGTATCACCCAGCATGGTTTCCGGACGGGTGGTTGCGACAACAATGTAGTCCTTGCCTTCGCTGGTGGTTTCGCCAGTGGCCAGATGATAGCGAAGGTGCCACATATGACCTTTGACGTCTTTGTTTTCGACTTCAAGGTCAGAGATGGCGGTATGCAGTTTTGGATCCCAGTTGACCAGTCGCTTGCTGCGGTAGATCAGGCCGTCTTCATGCAGGCGGATAAAAACTTCCTGGACAGCCTTGTAGAAACCGTCATCCATGGTGAATCGCTCGGTTGACCAATCGACCGAGGCGCCAAGACGACGCAGCTGGCGGGTAATGGTACCACCGGATTCATTCTTCCATTCCCAGACTTTATCCAGGAACTGCTCACGGCCCAGGTCGTGACGACTCTGGCCGGTTTCTGCTGCCAGCTTGCGCTCGACCAGCATCTGGGTAGCAATGCCGGCATGGTCGGTACCCACCTGCCAGAGAGTATTGTTTCCCTTCATGCGATGGTAACGGATCAGGGCGTCCATGATGGAGTCCTGGAATGCGTGGCCCATATGCAGGCTGCCGGTCACATTGGGCGGGGGAATCATGATGGTGTAGGACTGACCTTCGCCGGTCGGGGCGAAGTAACCGTGGTCTTCCCAAGTCTGATACCAGGAACGCTCAATGGCGTGGGGGTTGTAGGTCTTCTCCATAGCGGGGATAAAACTGCCTGTCGGAGGTTAAAAGGATGAGATTATATGCGGCGTATCATACTTTATCATGCCTTTATGTCGACAGGGCAGGAATATAGTCAGGAGGATCACTCTCGGGGTATGCAGTGATGTGTTACGTTGGTGAGGCATCATAAAGCAGCCTTGATCAATGTGGCCTGTTGAAGCACTTCGGTTTGGCCTTAATCAATACTGCTTCTGATGCACTCGCTTTATGGTTCTAACGTTAATGATGTGATGCTGCTATCGTCAATCATCTTCTCTGGACAGTTGAATGGTCGTTGCAGGTGCCTGCGGTTGTACAGTGTGACTGTCATCTGTCGCTTCATAGACGAAGGAGTGTGCATAGGCTTCTGAAGGACCATCCGTGCCTTGTACGTCATTGCGTTCAGAGGGCGCTTGTCCATGGTGTTGTGTTTCTCCGGCTTCTTTAGCATCACCGGCTGTACTGTCCTTGTCAGATGAATCCTCCCCTTTGTTGGTATCCTGCTCATGCACTTCAACTGTTGATTGCATGGATAAAGCAGAAACCGTCAACGTGCCGGCCACCTGGGGTTTTCTAATAAAATTACGCCATGCGGTGGGTGTTTGCGTGTGTGGGCAGGCAATGACCCGACCGTCATCGGTGATTGTCATGGCGCCTCCAAGGTTGTTGTAGAGGCGATCATCGTTCCAGTCCCACTTCTGATTCGCAGCATGTGAGCAGGGGCGTATTGTTAATGTTTCATGTCCTTCACGCGTCAGGCAACGATTGGGGGCGAGAAACGACTTGTAACGTAATTCTGAGTCCATTCCCCAGATCTGGTTTTGCTCGAATGTACATTCGGCAATGCCAACCTTGCTACCCGCTGCCGTTTTACTGTCAATGACTTCCAGGCACAGTCCGTTAGTACTGGATTCTTTATAGGCCTCCAGTGACGTGGGAATTTCGGCATTAAAAAAGGTCGCGCCCCAGTTAACCGTGAGATTCTGACGGAAACTGTATTTGGTCCCTTTCATGCCCCATGGTGTGTAGTGCTGGAACAAAAAGGCATATTGTACCCTGCCTCCGAGGGCGACGGGCTTGATGGCGCTTTCAAACTCAATGACAGAGATGTCGGTCTTGTCAGCGGGTGCCTGGAAGGTGGCAGAGAAGCCCGGTGTAAAACTCGAATAAGCGGCTGCAGAAAACGCGACATCATCATAAAACCAGTCCTGACACCAAAGTTCACAGGTACGCTGTGTGCGCCAGAGCTTGGCGTATTTGTCGAATTCGCGGCTCCAGATCCAGGCCGCTTTATCCGTGGTGCCGGCACGTGACAGGTTAATCAGTTCATATTCATGGTTGTTATAGCTAATCGCTCGCTCACTGGTGTAGGTGAATGAGAGCCCTGGCGTAATACCAGAGAACCCGAGAGGGTTGGTTCCAGTAAGCTTGGCCTGGAAAAGCGTAGGACCACCGCTGACACCAACCTGAAGGCCGACAGTGTGCATAATTTGTGATTCTTTCGGATGGTTGCTGGGAATCGTATTAAACAGGTGAACATCAGGATCTCTGGACTGGATGGTCACATAATAACTGTCAGCAACGGGACCAAACCAGGTTTCCCGGTTGGCCCAGCTCTGGAACCAACCGTGTTTGTGGGAGGGTTGATCAATCAGGTGCCAGCCTGCCCCACCATTGGAGGAAGGGTCAACCGTAATCCGTATATATTTGGCATCATCTGCACCGCCACTGACGGTTGCGACTGAACGAATCAGGTCCACGGTGTAGAAGATGGAAACGCTGGCCCCCCTGTTGCAGGGGTCTATCATTTCGTCTTCCCAATACCAGCTGCCAGTTGTGCCGTTACCGTGAAAATCCGCCCCTACCATACAGGGGAATCCGGTATAGCGAAGCTCGACAGGAATGGAAACTTCCGGACGGTAATGTTGGTCTCGCCCCTTATCACGTGATGTACGGGTTTGCTTCCAGGCAGTCACCATTGTATGGGTTTCTGTTGCAAGCTGTTCAATCTCATGATGCGTAAGACGGTCCGGTGATTCCGAATAGGTAATCAGTTCCTTATATTCAGGGATACCATTGACGTCTTTTCTTAGCATAACAACCGTACTGTCAAACCCAACACCGCCGAGATTGGCACTTAGTGACGGTGAATGTGATTGGTTGATCAGCTCTGAATTATCAATGATGACCGTGTCCCCATTGGATAATGCCCGCTTTAGTGTATTGAGTTGAGATTCAGTCAGTGGTGAGCGTGCATTGACCGTGTGCAGGTTGAGAGGGTGGCGGTGAGTGCTGTGTCGATCATGTTTTTTATCGAATTGCTTCTGTAGCTCGGTCGTATACTGGGAGCGTTCACCATAAGTATGGATGTGTGCTATTCCCTGATAGTTTGACTCAAAAGTCTGGTTGATTACGGGTGTATCTGAAAACGCAGCGAATGCAATAAATAATGGTAATCCAATAACAGAAAGGTAGCCTAACTGTTTTATGTGGCCATTAAGCAAGGTCATGCAAATACCCTCATTGTGACGTGTTAATTACATTTTTTCTCTGAATCCACAAGCCTATTCCTAAGGTTGTTCTGTATTGCCTGCTTTTGTCCTGTATCTGATATTTATGAAAAAGTATTCCATTGGTGTCGTTGATTCTGTTATTTGGTGAGAGAATCAGGCCGTCAATATGATAATTGTTTTTTTATGAGTGCTTATTAATATGTTGCTCGCTATTGCGGTAATTATTGTGGCTGGAGCCATGTGAGATTGGGACATATCATTTAACCCCTGTTTTGGTATCTGTTGATGGTTGCTGGAGGATCCGTCTACTGTGTTTGGCTAATCGGTATTGATTGGATTGACAGTATGTCAGAGGGAGTCGGCTTTCTCAGAAAGTTGCGCCATTGTATGGTCTCAATGTTCAGGTCGCTGATACGCACCGATCCATCAGGGGAAGCCGTCAAATACCCCCCAAGTTTGCTTACCAGCTTATCGTGTTGCCACTCCCACTTTTGATTGGCTGCGTGCGTGCACTGCTGAACAGAAAGAGAATTATCTTCTTCTCGTGTCAAACAAAGATCCTGTGCAAGAAAGGATTTATAGCGGTTATCGCTATCCATCCCCCAAATCTGGTTGGTTTTGAAATGACAGTGATATAAGTCCACTTGGCCTACACCTTCATCGATATCACTTTCAATAATATTCAAGCAAAGTCCCATTTCGCTGTTTTCTTTATAGGCCTCGATCGACACAGGAATTTCAGGATTAAAAAGAGTCGATCCCCAGTTCACCCTCAGATTTTGCACAAAACTATAGTGACTCCCTTTTCTACTCCAGGGCGCATAGTGCTGAAGCAGGAATTTGTACTGAACCCTTCCCCCAAGGGCAACGACGTTGGCGCTACCGGTAAATTTGATCGTGGATTGATCTATTTTGTCTGCCGGGGCCCGGAATGTAGCAGAAAATCCTGGAGAAAAGTGAGCATAAGCTGCAGGTGTAAAGGTGTTATCATCAAAAAACGGGTCACTGCACCAGAGCGAGCAAATTCGGTTTGTGCGCCAACCGTCACTGTATTTGTCAAACTCTCGGGTCCACAACCACGACGCAGTGGCTGTGACATCATCAATGGACCGGTTGATAATGGCGTATTCGTAATTCTTATAAATCACGGCACGATGAACCGTGGATCCAAATTTCAGGGGTAAGCCCAACGTTGCATCTGGCGGCATTGAAACACCCTTCGGTAACATAACCCCAATGCCTATTGAGGGTAAGGCAACAATAATATTACTGTGTTGGGGCTTGTTTTCTGGGGCCGTCTGATAAAGGCGTATTTCAGGGTCGCGGGAGGCGAGTTTGACAGAATAATCCTCAACAATTGGACCAAACCACTCGATTCGGTTGGTCTGGCTCTGAAACCAGAGGTTCTTGTGTATAGGCTTTTCTGTGAAGTGCCAGCCTGCACCGCCATCACCCTCAGGGTTCAGAGTAATGCGGACGAATTTGGCATCTTCGGTACCCCCTTCTTCCGTAGAGACAGAGCGAATAAAATCCACCGTGTAAAACAGAGAAACACTGGCACTGTTATTACAGGCATCAATCATGTCTGCATCCCAATGTGAGACGCCTGTCACACTGTTTCCGTCATACTCTTTTCCAACCATACAGGGAAAACCGGTGTGGCGAATTTCTACATTAATGGTTGATTCAGGACGGTAAGTGGCAGTTTTGTCCCTATGGGTAGCCAGTGTTGTTGGCTTGAATCTTTGTTTGCCTGTCCATGGCTTTAACAACGAGTAAGTTTCATCAGCCATTTTCTGATAACGATCGTCAGTATACTGAATGGACGATGGCATCATGGCGTCTGCGTTAAAAATAGACAGCGCCTTATATTCCGGCGTTTGGTTGGAGTCATATCGTATCATCAGTACAGGACTACTGAATCCAATTCCTCCAATACGGGCGCTCATATAGCTTGTGTCATCACTGTTAATGGTTCCGTCAAGGATAATGATGGCGCCTTTTGACAGATCATTTCGTATATTTGTCAGTGAATCTTCCGGCAACGGTTCGCTAGCATTGATATAAACGACGTGGTTTGGACGCACTCTTTGCTGACCACTCGGGTTGTTATGTGCTGCAAACACCGTCTGCAAAGCGGCACCAAATTCAGTCGTATGACCGTATTCGGATATAAGTACATCAGAAGAAACGGGGTGTGGGGGAAGGTGGACAAGCGAATTGGCGTGGGATGTTAATGACAGCAGGACCACAGTAGCAAAAGCTACCAGGCTTGCGGATGTTGTATAGGTTGTCGTTCGCTTATCGATACTGGCCATACAAAATACCTGATGAGTCAATGAATTAGGGCCTGATACTCGCTTTTTTGTGATTCATGGCAGCTCACTTAGGACGATCATTTGCGACGGCCTCTAGACAATGTTTTCGTTTTGTGATGTTTCATACTTCTGACGCGGATGATTGGTTTACCCATACATAAGAGGGTGCGAAGGTCTGAAAACACCGCGAAAGAAGTTGGGTTTTTATAGGTGATTTTGATGTTCTGTGCATTTATTTCAGTAAAAATGGCTATTAATTTCTTTGTGTGTATCGCTATAGTTTAAAAAAAAGTCAGTTGCTAGTTTAAAGTGCCTTTCTTTACAAAAAGCCAACAGAAATATACGTATAGAATGAAAAAAGCAAGGTGCTTTTTATGATTGGTAGGGTGTTGTCTGAGGGAGAATCCTTTTGCTTTTGCTCTATTCATTGATCAAGATAAAGTTGTTCGGCGATAATGATTTTGGCGAACAACTTTATTGATGACGCGCTATTTATGATGAAGGTAGTGATTCAATAGATAACGCATCCGTAATATCTGCTTTGCGGATGTGGCTTTTCCATAAAGTCGACTCAGCTTTGTTCCAACGGGTCATGAGTCTTCCTTCTGTTGAAATGCTGAGATAACCGTTTATTGGATTCGATAAGGTATTGTCATCCCATTTCCATTTCTGGGCAGCGCTGTGATTGCACGGATGGAGCGAGACCGTATTGTTATCATTTGAATTCAGACAATAGTTGTATGCCAGAAAAGACCTCAAGCGATGTTCTGTGTCCAGCCCCCAGATTTGATTGGATTCAAACTGGCAAGGGCTAATCGCCGCATCGTCATTGTTATCAAGCGACGGGGCTGTCAGGCAGGCGCCATCAATGGTATCAATACTGGCTTCCAGGGAAATGGGGATTTCAGCAGAAAAAATGCTGGAATCCCAGTCGACAGTGATATCCTGAATCAGTTTGTGCTCCATGCCTTTACGGCTGAATGGCGCATACTTCTGATAAAAGAACTGGTATTGAACGCGCCCTCCCAGGGCAACCGGTGTTATGGCACTGGTGAAACGAATGGTTGAGCGGCCGGTTTTGTTGGCCGGTACCATGAATGTGGTAGAAAAGCCCGGAGTGAAATGTGCATAGGCCGCAGGTGAGAATTCGCGGTCATCAAAAAACCAGTCGTTGCACCAGAGTGGGCAGGTGTTATTGGTTCGCCAGTTGGCAGCGTATTTATCAAATTCCCTGCTCCATATCCAGGCGGCAGTATCGGTATTGTATGACCTGGAGAGGTTAATCACTTCATACTCATAATTGGCATACGCAATTGAACGCTCGCTCTTGTAGCTGTAAGAGGGCTCCAGATCCCTAAATTGTGCTGTACGGTATGTCGAACGTTTTCTGTTGCTGGCTTGATCCAGTAATGTTTCAAGGTCAACCTCTTCCTCGCTGTCATCTTCGTATTCCTGTGTGTGACAACAACTGCCTTCGTGCCCATGACCCGCATGGTCTAGATGAATGTAGTCACCTTTGGTTTTGCTGATCTCTCCGTCTTCTTCTTGCTCTTCATCCGTGGTGAGGCCGGGTGTTCCGGAGGTTGAGCCACCGGATCCGCTTGAGCTGGAGCTGCTTGGTCCTCCTCCGCCACCACAACAGCATCCGCCGCCTCCACTGGGGCCGGTACTGCCGCTGGGGCCTGCCTGTTGGGCTTGTGTGCCGCCGTGATCATGACAATGGCCACAATGACCGCCATCACCTCCGTCTCCCGGCCCGCCTGCAGGTGTATGAGGGGCAGGTAAGTCGAAGTCGATTGCCAGTGCTACACCGATTTCTATTTTTGTGGTGGAGGTGACTTCCGAATGCCTGGGCTGGTTGTTAGGGATGGCGTGGTAGAGGCGTAGATCGGGATCCAGGGGCTCGAGTGATACAGAGTAATTATCAGCAATCGGACCAAACCAGGTCTCGCGGTTGGTACGGCTTTCATACCAGGTATGATAATGCCTGGGTTGATCCACAAGGTGCCAGCCTGCCCCCGCATTGGAGCCAGGATCCATGGTGATACGAATGTATTTGGCATTATGCGATGCCTTGTTGCTCCGACTGGAACGGATCAGGTCGACGTTATAGAAAAAGGACGCGCTGGCACTGTTATCACAGGCATCAATCAGCTCATCAGACCAGGCGGAATACCCTGTCACATTATTGCCTTCATAACGGCTGCCAACCATGCAGGGAAATCCCAGCTGGCGAATCTCAATAGGAATCGACACTTCTGGTTTCCAGGCAGGTACTTTGCCTACGGGTTTTGGGCCTGATCGATGCCGGGGGCGCTGAAGCCAGGGCTGTAGCATTCGATAACATTCTTTGGCCAGTTGCTCTGCTTCAAAATCCAGATACTCTGTCGTGGGTTTTTGGTTTGTCTCTGTATCGCTGAACCATACAAGTTCTTTGAATTCAGGTGTTCCGTCCGGCCTTTTTCTTATCATGACAATGGTGCTGTTAAAACCGATACCGCCAATGCGGGTGCTGAGTTCTTTGATCGTACCGGAATAGTCGACGGTGCTATCTAAAAGGACTATGCTGCCTGCATTCAATAATGCTTTGATATCGTTTATCTCATCCGGACTCAGGGGGGCGATACTGTTTACATAAAGAATGGGTGAGGTATTGTCTGAATCTGTTGTCCCGGGCTGAATGAGCTGAGTCAGGCGTTGTCCAAAATGGGTTAACGGGCCGAAAGCGAATATTGATGTTGGTGGTTGTCCCAGCGCGTTGTATGAATACAGCAATAAAATAATCGGGAATAAAAAGGTAAGTGTGTGTAAGAGCGATTGATAAAAACGAAGCGAATGAGTGCGGAATGGCGTCTGGAACTGCATTCAATATATCCTGGTTGCAAGGCCATGTGTCATTAGTTTGTTTTGAGTTGTGCACAGATAAAGTAGCAGGTTATAGTGGACCCCACTATCAAGACAGTAAATCCACAAATTTAAGTTAAGTCCTGGTAGTTGGTTGATTGTTCCTCATGCAAAGTGAATTGCCTGAGGGGTTCTGTAATCAAGCGACTGGTGT
>MUIA01000016.1 GCA_002084115.1 Oceanospirillales bacterium LUC14_002_19_P2
GATATTGTGGATTGTTGCTGCAATGCCTGGAATAAACTGTGTAGCGAGGCTGGACGGTTGTTCAGTTTATGCTCTCGCCAGTGGGCACTTATGCAGTAGTTAGAAAAGGCGATTGGTATAATTGCTTTCTAAACAGCAAAACGATCGACGATAAAATCAACATAAAGCCCAGCGACACCGTGAGCACGTGTGTATAGCTGTCGCTGTCGGTAAAAAACTGGTCGAGTACTACAATGGTGAGGCCTGCTGCTGGCAGACTGCCCGCGGCCATGCGCTTGACCACTGTCCAGTTGATGCTTTTCTGACGGTGATGGGCGAGCACGCCACCCGCCTTGGTGATGGATGCGTACATCAGGTCGGTACCGATAGCCACAGGGGCAGGGAAGCCAAACAGCAACAACAGAGGGGTCATAAGTGATCCTCCCCCGATGCCTGTCAATCCTACGGCGAATCCGACACCCGCGCCCGCCACGATATAAAGCAGTGCATCCATGAATAAATTATGGTCTAAAGTTATAAGTATTCTTCGTAATGATAGTATTCGCACTTAACACACCATCGAAAGATTGATGTGTATCAATGAAGCGAGTGCGGTGGTAAATGTAGCGATAAGCTACTATTCTATAAAATAATATTTATTCATATTTTTATGCTTCATTCGAATAATGGGTTTTTGCGGAGGCCATAATGAAGCTGCAACAGCTGCGCTATATCTGGGAAGTGGCTCATCACGAGCTGAATGTGTCGGCAACGGCGCAGAGTCTCTATACCTCTCAACCTGGTATCAGTAAACAGATTCGTCTGCTTGAGGATGAACTCGGTGTCGAGGTCTTTGCCCGCAGCGGCAAACACCTGACCCGGATCACCCCGGCCGGTGAAAAGATTATTGAAACTGCGGGCGAGATTCTTCGGAAAGTGGATTCCATCAAGCAGGTTGCCCAGGAATTCAGTAACGAGAAGAAGGGGACTCTAGCTCTCGCTACCACTCACACCCAGGCTCGTTACGCCTTGCCACCGGTGATCAAACAGTTCATTGGCAAGTATCCGGACGTTTCTTTGCATATGCATCAGGGCACACCGATGCAGATCTCGGAAATGGCTGCTGATGGTACGGTGGATTTTGCCATCGCTAACGAAGCTCTGGAACTGTTCAATGACCTGATCATGATGCCTTGCTATAGCTGGAACCGTAGCGTGCTGGTACCGAAGAATCATCCTTTGGCTCAGGTATCTGAACTGACGCTACAGGATATTGGTAAATACCCAATTGTGACGTATGTGTTTGGCTTTACAGGCCGTTCTAAGCTGGACGAAGCCTTCATGAACGAAGGGATTGCGCCGCGCGTTGTATTTACCGCTGCCGACACTGACGTTATCAAGACTTATGTACGACTGGGTCTGGGTATCGGGATTGTCGCCGGTATGTCCTATGACGCAGAGCTGGATTCAGATCTCGTTGCACTGGATGCCTCTCATCTGTTTGAGGCCAGTGTCACCAAGATTGGCTTCCGCCGCGGTACGTTCCTGCGTGGATTCATGTACGATTTCATCGAACTCTTTGCGCCACACCTGACCAAAGAGATCATTGATGAAGCCGTATCCCGTCATAACAAGGCGGAAGTCGACGAGCTGTTTGAGCACATCAAACTGCCCGTACACTGACGGTTAACGATCGCACAGAAGCGGGCTGATCTGGAATGGTTTGGATCAGCCTTTTTCTTTTTAGCGTGATTCCTCCGCCGTTTCTTTTTCCAGTACCTCTTTCACAAGCTTGAAGTAGATCGTATAAACCTCGGGCGTTTCCCCGGGCTTTTCGACGACAAAGAAGGGCGCTTTTTCGACATTCAGCATGGTGGCGATCTGCATGCCCTCACTGAACGGATCATTCTCGTAGGCTTCAACAATACGGTCGATTCGATGTATGTGACCTGATTGCTCCAACCGTTCCAGTACTTCACCGCATTTCTTGCAGGGCGATCCATCGGCCAGAATCTTTTTGACCATTGTAATTAGGACTTACGCATTGACAGCATGTTTAGGAATCTGATAATCGGCTGAAGTGACTGTTTTTCAGGGATGGAAGTGAGAAGTACGACTCGACCTACAACGGCTCAATGCACCCTTCCCCAAT
>MUIA01000264.1 GCA_002084115.1 Oceanospirillales bacterium LUC14_002_19_P2
ATTGGAGTATGCCGGAGCTAATCGGCCAGTGTACTTTAAAACATCTTCAGGAAACGCCCTGTGCGGACCCGCATGCAGGGTGTTGTGGGGGCTGCGGGCTAGAGACCCTCGGCTACCCGATTACCCCTGCTTACACGGCTTCCTCGAGCGCTTCTTCCTGATCAATAGCTTCCTCGTCATTCATGCCGAGTTCCTTGATTTTCCGGGTCAGGGTATTGCGTCCCCAGCCCAGCAGGAGGGCGGCATCACGGCGTCTGCCACAGGTGTGCTTGAGTGCTGTTTCAATCATGATGCGCTCAAACGCGGGTATGGCACGATCCAGCAGGCCGCTTTCGCCACGGGTGAGCTGCTGGTCAGCCCAGTTGCGTAATGCCTGTTCCCAGTTATTACCCGTTGTAGATGACCGCTGTTGGTCCAGCAGTTCCGGTGGTAGGTCGGAGACATGCACTTCCCGGCTGGAGGCCATCACCGTAATCCAGCGACAGGTGTTTTCCAGTTGCCGGACATTGCCCGGCCAGTCCAGGCTGCTCATGTAGGCTTCCGTTTCAGGGCGGAGCAGCTTGGGTTCGACGCTCAGTTCACGGGCCGCCCGGTCCAGAAAATGGCGGGTCAGCAGGGGGATATCTTCACGGCGGTCGCCTAGGCGTGGGAGGTGCACCCGGATAACATTCAACCGATGAAACAAGTCTTCCCGGAAGGAGCCGGCGGCCACCAGTTTTTCTAGGTTCTGGTGGGTGGCCGCGATAATCCGGACATCCACCTGCACTGGCGTATGGCCGCCAACCCGGTAGAACTCACCATCGGCCAGGACCCGCAAGAGCCGGGTTTGGGTTTCGGCGGGCATGTCGCCGATTTCATCCAGAAACAGGGTGCCGCCATTAGCCTGTTCGAAGCGGCCACGACGCATCTGGTTTGCGCCGGTAAAAGCCCCTTTTTCATGACCGAAAAGCTCAGATTCAATCAGGTCCTTGGGAATGGCGGCCATGTTCAGGGCAATAAAAGGGTTGGCCGCACGGGGGCTGTGGCGATGCAGGGCATGGGCCACCAGTTCCTTACCGGTGCCCGATTCGCCATTTATTAATACCGTGATATTGGACTGAGACAGGCGGCCGATGGCGCGAAAGACTTCCTGCATGGCAGGCGCTTCACCAATGATTTCCGGCGTCGCCGTTCGCTCCAGCCCCTGGTACTGTATTGCCTGTTCACGGACATGAGACAGTGCACGTTTTATCAATGTGACGGCTTCGTCTACATCAAACGGTTTGGGCAGGTATTCAAAGGCGCCGCCCTGATAGGAGGCAACGGCGCTATCCAGATCCGAATGGGCCGTCATGATGATGACCGGCAGGGCGGGATGGTCCTCCTTGATCAGCTTGAGCAGGTCAAGGCCTCCCGTACCGGGCATACGGACATCGCTGATGATGACGTCCGGTTGCTTGCTCGCGATAGCGGCCAGTGCGGCATCGGCGGTTTCAAAACTGCTGGTCTGGATCCCTTCCTGGGCCATGGCGCGCTCAAGCACCCACCGAATAGAACGATCGTCGTCTATGATCCAGACGTTACCGGTTGTGCTCATGGTGCTGCTCCTGCATCTGCTTGTCTGTCTGGCTGCTCAAAGGGGATGAACAGGGAGAATACGGTTTTCCCGGGTTCGCTTTCACAGGTAATGGCGCCACTGTGCCGGGTGACAATGGACTGGGCAATACTGAGCCCCAGGCCGGTGCCGTCAGCCCGGCCGCTGATCATGGGGTAAAACATGTTTTCCACCATGTCGGCGGGTATGCCGGGGCCGTTGTCGATAATATCCAGGCGGCAAATAAGCCGGTGACGGACATTACCAATGGTGAACTGCCGCATGATCCGGGTCTTCAGTGTAATGTTGCCGTCACTGAGGGGCATGTGCTGGCCGATGTCCTGCATTGCGTTACGAACGATGTTGAGGGTGGCCTGAATCAGCTGCTGGGCATCGGCGGCGATGGGGGGAATGCTGGGGTCATAGTTGCGGGTGAGGGTCATGTGACCGCCGGTTTCTGCATCAATCAGGCTGCAGACCCGTTCCAGCACTTCGTGGATATTCACTTCGGCCAGCTGGGGCGGTTTGATCGGCCCCAGCATGCGGTCGACCAGATTGCGCAGACGATCCGCTTCTTCAATGATGACGTTGGTATAGTCTTTCAGGGATTCATCCGGCAACTCTCGGGCGAGCAGCTGGGCAGCGCCGCGAATGCCGCCGAGCGGGTTCTTGATCTCATGGGCTAGGCCACGCACGAGGATCTTGGCCGTTTCCTGACGGGTCTTGATGGTTTCCTCGCGGGTGATCCGCAGCAGCCGATCCCGTGGTTGGAGTTCCATCAGTAGTGTTGTATGGCCATTTTCGGTCACCGGCGTGACCGTGTAATCCGCGGTCAGGGCGCTACCATTGGGAAGCTGAAGTTTAGCTTCCCGCTTGGTATAGCTGGTGGCGTTGCTCAGGGCCTGCTGAAGATGCTCGGTGGACGGCGGCTCTTCACGGAACAACTCGTCAATATGCAGGCCGTGTAGTTGCTTGTCGCTGGCTTCGATCAGGGTTTCTGCAGCCGTATTCATATACTGGAGCTGCAATCCTGCATCAAAGGCCAGTACGGCAGTAGTCAGGTTTTCCAGTAATGTCTGGTACATGGGCAGTAATAATTCTTGTGGATAATCCGGTTGCATGTTGCACTCCCCCGGTTAACGCAAGAAGCAAACCAGTACCGGGATTTTATTGTGCACTACCCGCCTGGTGTCTGTGTGGTATGCCGGTGTGATACTTTTTAGGGCATGCCATTTTGGCACAGAAAGCGAAACGCACCAATGAGGTGCGTTTCGGTTGGGTGTTATGTTTAACGTCTGGCCCGGCATCAGGGCGCTGGTGCAATGGGCGGCGTGGGCTGAGGGTTAAACAGGGCTGAGTGACGGTAAACATAAATGGTGCGGGGAGTGCTGCTCAGTAACACCTTTTTACGCTGGTCGATGACTTGCGCTGTCAGGGTATGCTCACCCCGGTAGGGTTCCTTGATGATGAAGGTGCCATCCTTGCTGAGGCCGACCTCTCTACCATTCTGCATAAGGCGGATATAGTGTCCGTTAAGCAGTTCGGGGCTGAGGTTAGTTTTTACAGTGATTTCTGTAGGGTTGCGCAGGTTTTCCTTTTCTTCCGGTGTCGTGATGGTTAACTCTGCGTACTTTGGTGGTGCTGCTTCTTCCTTGTTGGTTGATAGGGATTGAGCAGGAGTCAGGGTGGGGACAATCTGTATCGGTTTAAGCTCAACGGCTTCGGCATCTGCATCAGGGGCCGGGTCATCGGTGTAAACGACAGAGCCATCTTTTTCAACGACACGATAAATTTCCGAGTTGGATGATGTCAGTGGTGACACGAATAATGAAAGCAGTGTAACGGCCAGCAATGCCTGCCTGAGTGAGCGCATGGGATAGCCCTTGTTTTTGATTGTTATCTCACCACATCATAACGACTCTACTGAGAGTTCTCCATCTTATTGGCGACTTATGCCGTGGGTCTGCTCTTAATCTTTCAGACATAATAATACGGAGGATTATTAGTGGTTTTTTCGCTTTTCTGTCACTTTGCACGGCTTATTAAATGAGGGGGGCACCTTACTCAATACGATGGTTAAAAATTATGACTTCGTTCAAATGAAGGCCCTGTCTGCAGAATAAGATTTACTCAGTCGTTCGCTAACAAGATCCACTATATTTCTTACCGCATAAATTCAGGATAGAGAAATATGGCTGATCTGGGCGTGAGTTCCGTATTGCCGCCACTCTTGTCTATTATCCTGGCGATCACAAGCCGGCAGGTGTATCTCTCCCTGATCGCAGGTGTCTGGTTTGGCCACACGATCCTGTTGGACGGCGCCCTGTTTAACGGCTTGGCAAACAGTCTTGATGCACTCATACAGGTCTTTCAATCCCCGGATGATACACGTGTTATTTTCTATACGTTTGTCATTGGCGGGTTAATTGCCATCCTGGAAGCCTCAGGGGGCGTGCGCGGTTTTATCAATTGGCTGGAAAGAAAACGCTGGGCAAATAATCGCAGGCGAGCACAATGGTTGGCCTGGTTTATCGGTATCGTCATTTTTATTGAAGCGAATTTAACGATACTGGTTGCTGGTATTGTTTCGCGCCCACTGTTTGATCGTTTTCGTTTGTCCCGGGAAAAACTGGCCTACATTATTGATGCGACCTCCGCACCGGTATGTATGCTGATTCCTCTTAATGGGTGGGGAGCATTCAACCTGGTTCTGCTGGGTAACATGGGAGTTTCAGATCCCCTTGCCGTCTTGTTATATGCCATACCACTCAATCTCTATGCGATCATTTCGCTAATCCTTGCGGCAGGGGTGATACGGTTTCCTGAATTCAAGTCATAAATGCATAACCCATGACTTTTCTTGCATCCACTCCAGTTAACTCTTTGAATGCCTCATATGGAGTTTTGTAACCAAGGCATTTTCTGGGTCTACTGTTCAGC
>MUIA01000187.1 GCA_002084115.1 Oceanospirillales bacterium LUC14_002_19_P2
AAAAAATCGAATTGTGGAGTTCGGCAGAGGTCAATTTTTTGCTTTGTTGTCATTGGTCGTTACGGGCTATCTGCAGCTGTGTGTATATTACCCGTTGATACTGGTTTCGCGACAGCCTCATCAGGGGGCTTGTCCTGGGAGATCCACTCAACCCTGTTGTTGGCTTTGAAAAGCTGGAAGTTAATCTTGCTTGGGACTCCGTGACGCGTAGGCATTTGCATGTGCAATCTGTCACGCTGGATGCACCAACGGTCGATGCTTTACTGGATAAGGACGGGCAGCTGAACCTGTTAGGTTTGCTGAAACCCATGCCAGAACAGCCGAACGACGCAGATACTGAAACAGATAGCGTGGAGGATGACACGCCCCCCTTTGCTATCACGATTGATGAGATCAGGGTAGAGGATGGGCTATTCGGCTTTACGGATGATCAGATGACCGGGCGTGATGGAAAACCGCTCTCGATCACGTTGTCAGGATTTAATCTGGGCATAAGTTCTCTGGGGTTGCCGACATCAACGGCTGATTTGCGTTTGGATACGTCGATTGGCGAGCCGGGGCGGCTTACTATCAACGGCAGTGTCCTTCTACCGCAGGGGGATGTCACAGCCGAGGTGGAGGTTACATCAGTGGACCTGACAACCCTGCAGCCGCTTCTGGATCAGTTAACCTGGATTCAACTGGATCAGGGTGACTTATCCACCCGTCTTTCCGTGTCGCGCAACAGTGAAACCGGTGTGACGGCAACAGGACAACTGGGCATTGAGTCCCTGCAGCTTGATGATGTACGAACCGAAAAGCCAGTGGTCAGCTGGCATGCGTTGCATCTCGTTGGGATAAACTTCTCAGAAAAGGATAACCGTTTCAGTATCAAGGAGCTGCTGCTATCAGGTCCTGATGTGCGGGTCGCTATCGACAAGAATATGCAGGTTAATCTCGCCCAGCTGATGAATGAAAATAAGGCTGAGTCCTCCACTGCGCCGGAAGATGATAGCCTAGAGAGTCAGCCAATCGTTGTGGATATTGACAAAATACGTATCGCCGACGGTCGCATGGACTTCTCCGATCATTCTTTCCAGCCCGGATTCGCCACTGAAGTGGTAAATCTGCAGGGGGATATTACGGATATCAGCACCAGTGGTAAGAGTGATGCTAAGGTCGCTATCCGTGGGCAGGTTGACCGCTATGCGCCGGTACGCATTTCCGGGCATCTCAATCCGTTGCTGCCGGAAGCCAATACCGATATCGGGCTCTCATTTCATAATGTGGAACTAACGACGCTGACACCGTATTCAGGCCGGTTTGCCGGTTATGCCATCCGCAAGGGGCGTATGAATCTGGACCTGAATTACCGGATACAGGAGCATCTGCTTAAGGCTACGAATAGGCTGGTGCTGGATCAATTGCAGCTCGGCAATACTGTCGACAGTGATGAGGCGCCTGACCTCCCGTTGCGCCTTGCCATAGCCCTGTTGAAGGATAGAAACGGTAAGATTGATGTTGACCTGCCGATCCAGGGCGATCTGGATAACCCGGAATTTGCCTACTGGGGAGCAGTGGCTAAAGCCTTGATGAATATGGTGATCAATATTGCCGCAGCGCCATTCAATGCACTGGCTTCTCTGGTGGGTGGTGATGCTGAGCAGATGGAAAAGTCGCATTTTTACCGGGCGATACCTTGCTATCACCGGATCAACAGAAAATATTGAATACGCTGGGCAGTGCACTGAATGAGCGTCCCGGATTGATGCTGGAAGTGTCAGGTGGTGCGGATCGTCTGGCAGACTGGCCTCTGTTACAGTCACAGCAGCTGGAAACCACGCTGAAACGATTGTGGCAAGTACAGCAAGTGGAGAGTGGTGAAACAACGGTGGATGCGCTGGAACAGGTACTGGTGCCGGCCGATGAGCGACCGGTCTTGCTGCGTGAATACGGACGGCAGCTGCAAATCACTGAAATTGATAGTGTGTCAGATGATGAACTGCTGGCCGCCGTGCTGGCCGCTATACCCTACGATGAAACGGCGATGTATCAATTAGCGCAGCAGCGGGCACGGAGTATCAAGGATTTCCTGGTCGACCAAGCTGAGGTTCCGGCGGAAAGGGTGTATTTGATGAGCTCGATTATCGGCGAACAGGCGGGTGATAGAGTGGATAGTCCAATGTCGCTGGGCGCACTCTAGTTCTGGGGTGGAAGTCGAGACCTGTGAAACCGGGATGAATTAGCGACGCCTGCTATGGGTGTAGCATCCCGGTTTCATGGTGGCCTTTTCAGGTCAGCCTATGCCAATGTTTATCCTGCCTCGCTTGCTGTTTCGTGCAGCTTCCATTTCAACCCCTGGTAGTGCCAGCGTACATAAAACATGCTGCTGATAAACAGGGTCACGCACAGTGTGGTTTGTATCCAGCCTGAGATGTCCTCTCCCAGAAACGCATCCACCACGGCGCTGGTGAAATAGAACAACACCACAAAGCAGAGCCAGGCAAATGAGCGTGGCCACTTGCACAACACGCCGGGAATAAAGATGAGCAATGGGCCAATGCGTGCGAGCCAGATCAGCAAGGGTGAATCCACTGTTGGTGGATTGAGCCACCAGTGCGCCAGACTGATGGTCAACAGGAGAAGGCAGTAGGAAAACGCTGCAACCAGCCAGGCCCGATGTGCCAGTGTTTCTTTTTGATGGCTACTCATTCTGTGTCATGTGTCCTGTGCAGTTTCCTGGCCAGCATGGCCAAGCGTTTCCCTTGGGCGATACACAGCTGTTCTTCATGCTCTGACAAGGGGAGGTTGCTCTCCTTGCCCGCCAGATGGCTGGTGCCGTATGGGGTGCCGCCGGTGTGCGTCTCTGTCAGTGAGGGTTCGGTATAAGGTATGCCGTGGATGATCATGCCGTGATGAAGCAAAGGCAACATCATAGATAACAGCGTACTTTCCTGACCGCCATGCAAACTGGCGGTAGAGGTAAAGACAGTGGCAGGTTTGTCTACCAGTGCACCGGTGAGCCAGAGATTGCTGGTTCCGTCGAGAAAGTATTTTAATGGTGCAGCCATGTTGCCGAAGCGCGTGGGACTACCCATGGCCAGGCCGCTGCAATGGCGCAGGTCTTCCTCGGTACAGTAGACGGCGCCTTCTTCGGGGATGCTGTCCTGCGTGGCTTCGCAGACGGTGGAAACAGGGGGGATGGTTCTTAGTCGCGCTTCCATGCCTGTCTGTTCAATACCGTTGGCAATGCGCTGGGCCATTTTCATGGTGGCGCCATGACGGCTGTAATAAAGAACCAGGATATAAGGTGATGACATCACAGAATCTCCAGCACCGCTTCAGGCGGCCGGCCGATACGGGCATTATTACCCTTCACAACAATGGGGCGCTGAATCAGTTTGGGCCAGCGAACCATCGCATCCAGTAGCGCCTCATCATCCAGTGCCGGGTTTTTCAGCGCATTATCCTTGTATTCCTGTTCACCAGTGCGGAGCAGTTCCCTGACAGGCATGTCCAGCTTGTTGATAATCGCTTTCAGTGTATTCCGGTCTGGCGGTGTTTCCAGATACAACACAATGTCGGGATTACTACCCTGTTCTTCCAGCAGCTGCAAAGTCTGACGGGATTTGGAACAGCGGGGATTGTGATAAATCGTGACGTCGCTCATATCGTGGTCTCCCTCCTTTTCAATATGCGGTATTCTATCGACAGAAAGGATTAAGGGGTACAGTCAATCATGTTCGTCAGAATGCCCGGGCCGGATGCCTTGAAGCGGCTCGCCATGGATGTGTCACGTCGTTTTTTGGATGATGGCTGCACCAATCATGCGGCAGCTTTGACCTATACAACGCTGTTCGCCATCGTGCCGATGCTGACCGTCACGTACAGTATGCTCTCTGCCATTCCGTCGTTTCAGGGAACGGGAGAACGTATTCAGGAGTTTGTATTCGCCTATTTCATGCCGTCAGCAGGTGAGGCGGTGAGTAACTGGTTGTCGGAATTTTCCCGCCAGGCGCGCAATCTCACGGTATTGGGTATGGCATTCCTTCTGGTCACGGCGCTGATGATGCTGCGGACCATAGATGTGGCAATTAACCGGATTTTCCGGGCTACGGCCAGGCGCCGCCCTGTTACCAGTTTTCTGCTGTACTGGGCAATATTGACGCTGGGGCCGTTGTTGCTGGGATTGGGTTTTGTGACCACATCGTACATTACGACTATGAAAATGCTGGCAGACGCGTATGCGATGATCGGGGCTGAACGCTGGTTTTTGCGTGTATTACCGTTCCTGCTGAGTACTGCGGCATTTACTTTGTTGTATATGGCGGTGCCAAACCGGCGGGTGAGGCTTAAATATGCGGTGATCGGTGGTTTGGTCACTGCTTTTTTGTTTGAAGTGGCGAAGGGCGGTTTCACGCTGTTTCTGTCGATGTCGCCGACCTATGAATTTATTTATGGTGCGTTTGCCGCTGTACCGATTTTCCTGGTCTGGGTCTACCTGAGCTGGTTGCTGGTTTTGTTAGGTGCTGTCATTGTTCACAGTCTGGCTTGTGTTCAGCCGGTCGGGAATGGATTGTCTTTGCCGCCGGGCTTGGCCATTCTGGCGATTCTCTCCGTGTTTGTGCAGCGATTTGCCAAGGGTAAGCCTGCAGGGCTGATTCATGTTCACGCTGCAGGGTGGAAATTGGGGCAGGATACCTGGGATGCCTGCACAGAGTGGCTGTTGAAAGAGAAGCTGATCTGCACAACCAGTCGTGGTGGAATGATGCTCGCCCAATTGCCGTCATCGATTGAAACGGCCGCGCTACTGGAGCGCTTTCCCTGGCCGTTGCCCAGCCGAACAATGCTGGAGCAGGTTAGGGGTGACCAATGGCCGCCATGGTTTGCCCGATTATTGGAGCGTCTTTCGGAGGTGCAGCGGGAGCAGGCTGCTATTCTGTCCGGTGATCTTGAAATGCTGTTCAGAGGTGAGGCATCCGAGAGTGATGGCCAGAAATCGTGATTTTTCCAGTGGGGGTATCGTGAAAACTACGCTTAACTGTATGATTCTGGGCGCTTTACTGGTTCTGTCCGGATGCCGAGACACCGTGCATAGTGACTTCAAAGGCAATGCCTTGTTGCTTAAGGATGGTCGCAATCAGTGGGTTGCCGTGAACTACTGGGCCGAATGGTGTGACCCCTGTTGGGAGGAAATCCCGGAATTAAATGCCCTCCATGAAGCTGAAAATGGTGTCCGGGTCTGGGGAGTAGATTTTGATGGTTCTGCCTCTCAGGATGAATTGGCCAATAAAGTTGACAGGATGGCGATTGGCTTTCCGGTATTAAGCAAGGAGAGTATTGCGGCCTTGGAGCTTAAGCAGCCTCCCGTACTGCCAGCTACCTATATTCTGGATACTGAAGGTAATCTCAGGAAACGGTTGGTGGGTCCTCAAACACGCGAAGGATTGGAATCTGCAATCGCTGAACTGTAATTTCCGGAGAAGATGAGTATGACGATGGTCTGCAAACGCGCCTTGGTGGATGGTAAGGTGCAGGGTGTGTGGTTTCGTGGCTCTACCCGTGAGCAGGCGCTGGCGCTTGATATTACCGGCTACGCAAAGAACCTGCCAGATGGGCGGGTAGAAGTGGTAATGTGTGGTCGTGAAGGGGATGTTGAAACGCTGTCGGTATGGCTCAAGAAAGGGCCGCCATTGGTCATTGTTCAATCATTGGATATTGCTGCGGTAGAGCTACAGCAATTCCCGGGCTTTGACGTGTGTTGATGGTAGGATTGTTTATCTGACCAGCCAGTGACGTTCCCAGTTCATCATGACCCGCTCCGGATACCAGGTTTTACCCAAGCTGCCATTATAGCGAGCCAGTGCGCGTGTCAGGTTGCCTTTTTCCTTGTCCAGATAATAACTGAGAATCGTGCAACCATATCGCAGGTTGGTGGCAACCTGGGTGAGGTTGTCATCCTCTCGGCCAATCTCGTTTTTCCAGAAAGGCATCACCTGCATTAATCCCTGGGCACCCACCCTCGAAATAGCAAACTGGTTGAAAGTGCTTTCTGTTTGAATAACGGCAAGCACCAGCTCAGGTTGAAGTCATGCGAGTGTTGCTTCGGTGTGTACCAGGCGAAGCAGTTTAAGGCGTTCTTCATCTGATGCGATAAATCGCTCTAGGCGTGATGACATGTCGACCAGCCATACTTCTGCGTCAAATCGGTCAGCAAAGCTATCAGACTGATTAATGGTGGCCTGCAGGATATCCCTGAGTTCGTAATCAATGGAAGGGTTTGCCCCTGATGACAGGGCTTTGGAAGCCGCCATCAGGGACAGGATTAGCAGGAGTGCTATCAGGACACGTTGTTTTCGCACCTTTTTGTTCCTGCTGGTTGAATTAACTCAAGATGCGATTTTTGAGCATACTGGCTACGTCGCCAATCTGAACGTGCTCAACATCAACACCACGACGCTGTTTGTATTCCAAGGTACCGCTTTCCAGACCGCGATCACTGATGACGAGGCGGTGAGGGATACCAATCAGTTCCATGTCGGCAAACTTAACGCCGGGGCTGGCCTTGCGGTCGTCCACCAGAACGTCAAAGCCGGCAGCGGTCAGTTCGGCGTATAGCTTTTCTGTCTGCTCACGAACCTGTTCGGATTTTTCAATTTTCAGTGGCACCAGGGCGATCTGGAATGGCGCCAGAGAATCTGGCCAGATGATACCTCGATCATCGTTGTTTTGTTCAATCGCCGCAGCGACGACTCGGGAAACACCGATGCCGTAGCAACCCATGGTCATGACGACAGCTTTGCCGTTTTCGTCGAGCACTGTGGCGTTCATGGATTCGCTGTACTTGGTGCCCAGCTGGAAAATGTGGCCGACTTCAATACCGCGCTTGATAAACAGTTTGCCGTTACCGTCCGGGCTGTCGTCACCTTCGACGACGTTGCGGAGATCGGCTTCACGGGTGTAGTGGCAGTCACGTTCCCAGTTGATACCAAAGTAGTGTTTGCCATCAATGTTGGCGCCAGCACCAAAGTCGCTCATCTGGGCGACAGTCCGGTCAACGATGCAGGGAATGCTCATGTTGACCGGACCCAGTGAGCCAGGACCGGCATTCATGATCGGACGAATCTGATCTTCTGTTGCAAATTGCAGGGGGGACGCGACTTCTGGCAGGTGTTCCGCCTTGACTTCGTTCAGCTCATGATTACCACGAACCAGCAGGGCAACAAAATCAGCTTCGCAGGCTTCGGACGCTGCAACAATCAGGGTTTTGATAGTCTTTTCAATGGGCAGGTCGAACTGGTTCACCAGGTCCGCAATGGTTTTGGCGTCCGGTGTATCAACGACATGCATATCCATTGTCGGTGCAGGGCGGCTGGCTTCTGGCGCGATGGCTTCCGCCTTTTCAATGTTGGCGGCGTAACTGCCGCTATCGCTGAAAACAATGTCGTCTTCGCCGGATTCTGCCAGTACATGGAATTCGTGGGAGCCACTGCCGCCGATGGCGCCGCTGTCTGCTTCGACGGCGCGGTAGTCCAGGCCCAGACGATCAAAAATACGGCAGTAGGTAGCGTACATGTTCTGGTACTCATCCTTCAGGCTGTCACTGCTGGTGTGGAATGAGTAAGCATCTTTCATCAGGAATTCACGACCACGCATGACGCCGAAACGGGGGCGTGTTTCATCACGGAACTTGGTCTGAATCTGGTAGAGGTTCAGCGGCAGTTGTTTGTAGCTGCTGATCTCGTTGCGCACCATGTCGGTGATGACTTCTTCGTGGGTCGGGCCAAGCACAAAGTCGCGCTGGTGGCGATCCTTGAAGCTCAGCAGTTCCGGGCCAAACTGGTCCCAGCGACCGGTCTCCTGCCAGAGTTCGGCATTCTGGACCATCGGCATCAGGACTTCCTGGGCACCGGAGCGGTCCATCTCTTCCCGAACAATATTCTCTACCTTACGCAGGACGCGCAGGCCCAAGGGCAGCCAAGTGTACATACCGGCCGCCAGTTTGCGGATCATGCCGGCACGCAGCATGAGCTGATGGCTGACAACCACCGCATCTGCGGGGGTCTCTTTCAGGGTGGGGATCAAATACTGACTGGTACGCATGGATCGTAGGATTCTTTAATCAGCAAAAACAACAAGTGTACGAGTCCTATCCGCTTCGGCCAAGCCGCGATTGCCGTATTATGAGAAAAAAACAGGAAGCCTGATGGCGAATAACAATAAATGACAGCGTCATTGGCTACCCTGCAGCGGTATAATGACGCTAAAACTGGCTTTACTATCATTTCACTGCAGGGATTAGAGAAGTGGATAAAAAAGGGTTGTCAGTAGAAGATGTTCAACACCTTCTCAGTCATGGGATACCCATGTCTGAGGGGATGGGGGTTGTTGTCGATGGCTTACCAGAGGACGGCGCAGTGCTTCGTGTGCCTTATTCGGATTCGCTGGTACGTCCGGGCGGGACAATATCCGGCCCTGTCATGATGGCGCTGGCTGATGCGGCGATGTATGCGGCGATCTTGGGCAAGCTAGGGTCGGTGATCATGGCTGTGACGGCGAATCTCAATATTCATTTTCTTCATCGACCGGGTAAAAGTGACCTGATCGCCAACGCGCGGATATTGAAGTTGGGCAAACGGTTGGCAGTCTGTGAAGTCGCGCTTTACTCTGCCGGCCAGCCAGACATGGTGGCCCAGGTGTCCGGCAGTTACTCTTTGCCACCGGCAGAGGGTTCTGGTGGATAAAATCGGTTTTGTCGTATAGTGATTTAACAATCTGCGACGTATCTTGGTTCCAGTTAGGGTGACGAGGACGAGCTAATGACCGATGAGATAGCAGAATTTTCGCTAGCCCAGCAGCTGGCTAATGATACGGTGACTATAGGTGATTTCCCCCTGTGCCGTTTATTACTGATGAACGACAGTCATTATCCTTGGTTTATCCTGGTGCCCAGGATTGCCGGGGTAGAGGAGGTTTATCAGTTGACGGAAGAGGATCAGCGACAGCTGATGTGGGAAATGGCGTACGTTTCGGAAAAGCTGAAAGATATTTTTTCAGCGGACAAAATGAATGTGGCCGCCCTTGGTAACATGGTACGGCAGCTGCACGTGCATGTTGTAGTACGTCACGAAGGTGATGTCGCCTGGCCTGCACCGGTTTGGGGGAAAGTCCCGGCAACAGCCTATACTGCAGAAGCCATAGAGGATATTCGCGCCAAGCTGGCCGTGGTTTTTACCACATGGCTTAAATTTATTGACTAGCCGGAGCAGGGCTTCATGAGTAATGATTTGCTTGAAGTTCAGACTCAGCTGAGCTTTCAGGAAGACAGCTTACAGACCTTGAACGATGTTGTGACACGGCAGCAGAAGGATATCGAACGCCTGACGCTGGAAATAGGACGGTTGCGTGAACAGTTTCAGACCCTGGTGACCATGCAGCTGGAAGAGCAAGAAGAACCACCACCTTATTGAAAAAAATGCCGGTTAATACCGGCATTTTTTTGTTCAGTGGGTTGGGGCTGATATCACATCTTCAGCCTGAAGCCCTTTCTCTTTCTTCGTGACAATGAATTCCACCCGTTGCCCTTCGGCGAGTGTGCGATGCCCTTCACCGCGGATCGCTCGATAATGGACGAAGACATCTTCCCCCTGGTCGCGAGTGATAAAACCGAACCCCTTGGAAATATTGAACCACTTGACCGTTCCGGTTTCGCGATCCGAGGTATCAACAATCAGTCGTGTTTTAGGGTTGAGGGCTCGTAGGTTACACAATAGGTGAGCCGCGAGTCCTGTAAGCAGTGCACTTAAGGGAAGTAATGCCACATTTAAATCGCCAGGCATTTGTGGAAGGCGTCCAAAAGTGACAGAGGCCGCTGACAATCCTGACAGAATAATCAATACACTGCCTGTCGTCTGTAGTAAACAACGGCTGCCATGTAAGGCTACCAGATAGGTACCCAGTAAAAGGTTGGCAGTTGCAGTGACCAGAAGCAGTATATTGCTACTGTCCAGCAGGGTATCAATGACTGTCTGATTGGGGTAGACGTCAGGGTATAGACGCGTTAGTAATGTGTAACTGGTCAGGTAGCCCGTGATGAGCACCAAACCCAGAAGGGTATGTAGAAATTTCAAGTGATTGAGATACATGTCCTTTGTGTTCATCCTGTTTATAGGTGTTACAGTCTTGTTAATCGTGATGAAACCAAATGGTTACTGCATGCTGGCTGTTGTAGCTCCTGAACCTATACGCCCTGGATCTGGTTGCTCTTCTAAAACTGATCACTATACAGCCATATGTCTAATGTAACCTGAGCGTGCTATTACGAGCAAATTATGCAGAGGTATTGTCGTATATATAGCTGATAAATCGATGGAACCTGTGAAAACAGGGAAAAAAGTAGATTTTCTGGCCAAAAAATACTCGCATGGTCTAAAAGCATCGTTTATATTGATTTCGTACTCGGTTATTTCTGTTCGCTCTCATTGATATTGTTTTGATGACACGGTGTCGTCTTATTATGAAAGAGAACGGTGTGATTGGTACACCTGTATTTGTCCTCGGGTTCGCTGTCAAAGATGGGTTGTTGCGGGAGTGTAAAGCGGAATTTCGTTCAGTGTTAGGAAGACATACCTGGAGACGATCGTTATGGCAGCCAAAAAAAACGCAATCAAAGAAAAATACAGTAAAACACAGATTCTGGCTGATATTGCCGAGAATACCGGTCTCACAAAACGAGACGTTTCGGCTGTACTAGAGGAGTTGACCGATCTGGTTGAGCGTCATGTTAAGAAAAGAGGTTGCGGTGAATTTACCCTGCCGGGGCTTCTCAAAATTGTGACGATTAAAAAGCCTGCTCGGAAAGCTAGAAAAAATGTACCTAACCCATTCAAGCCCGGAGAGCTGATGGATGTTGCGGCTAAACCTGCTTCTATACAGGTGAAAGTCAGGCCGCTTAAAAAGCTCAAGGAGTTTGCTTCCAGCTGATTGTCTGGTTAATGTTGATGCCACGCCGCTTCTATATAGCAGCGTGGCAATATCCCGCCTAGGAGGCTGTTGCAAAAGTCCAATTCAGTGGCATAGGCGATGACCTTATTCTGCAATAGCACCTTATGCTGCTCTCAATATATTCTCTACCTCTTTTTCATGGCAATGCAGATCACCTCGTAATC
>MUIA01000370.1 GCA_002084115.1 Oceanospirillales bacterium LUC14_002_19_P2
GGTTGGAAACCCTCTCCCTGAAACTGAAGGTCAAACATTTTCTGCTCAGGGCGAAGATTTACATGACCGCTCTGCGGGCATCATTCGAGCAGCTAAGGTTATTCGTTACTGCGTAACTTGAGTGAATTAGTAGTCTCTTCTGCCGCCAGGTCACCACTTTGATCGAGAATGGCCTGAGTAATAACGCCAGGCGTTGCCATGCTTAAAGCTGTCAGCGGCAAGCTGAAATGAAAGGTGCTTCCACATCCCGGCTGGCTACTCACACTGAGCTCCCCCCCTAGAGCGTTAACCAGGCAGCGACTGATAGCCAGACCCAATCCGGTTCCTCCCGGATGACTGCAGGCATTAATTTGCAGAAAAGGTGCGAAGATATGCTGCTGATCATCCTGGGCAATACCTATGCCACTGTCACTGACAGAAAACGAAACCTGTCGTTCATTAAGTGACAATGTCAGCATGACATAACCACTTTCTGTAAACTTGATCGCATTGCCTAACAAATTGATGAGAATCTGTCGTAACTTGGTGGGATCCGTCACAATCGAATCAGGTAAACCCTTACCCACCACGACTCTGAGATCCAACCCTTTCGATTCAGCACGCTGTCCGACAATACGCTTGACACTTTCAACCAATTTTTGAAGCGTTACCGGCACCATACGCACCTTGACACCATTGGCCTCCATTTTGGATAAATCCAAGATGTCGTTAATCATGGTCAGCAGGTGCTGACCGCTACTTTCTATGGCCAGTAAACTCTCGCGCTGCTGCTGTGTCAGGGGTGTTTTTTTCAGCAGGATCTGGGTGTATCCCAGCACCCCATTCAAAGGGGTGCGCAACTCATGACTCATGTTTGAGAGGAAGACACTTTTGGCATGGTCCGCGACCTGCGCATCATCGCGGGCCTGCCGTAGCGCGGCCTCGGCTTTCTTTCGTTCAGTGCTATCCCTGACCGCAATGGAAACCAGCCGCTCGTCATCAATATCCAGCCGATTACAGGTGATGTCTGCCGGGAATATCTCTCCCTGTCGGGTTTGCAGAATCGTTTCAAATCCAGCAGCAGGCTCATTGCTGACAACCCGTTGAGCCAGCTCCGCTATATTCTCATCCTCCTCTGAGGTTCCCAATATCGCAAGCGAACGTCCCAGCAACGTCTTGCGATCATAACCAAACAACTCTTCAGCCCGGGCATTGGCCATCGTGATATCACCGGCATCCGTGGCAATCACCATCGCATCCGGTGCTGACTCCAGCAAGCTGCGAAAGCGCCGGGAATCACTGACAATATCGGTAATGTCATGAGCCATGCCTTCCATACCGGAGATACGGCTGTCCGGCTCAATCACCGGTACGCCAATGACTTCCATCGTGCGTAACGTGCCATCCTTATGAGGCATATCCAGCTGCATGAAACGGTCCATCGCCCGACCCAGCAGGACATCATTCATGACGCACTTACCTTCTGCATCCAACGCATACGCCAGAAACAGTTCCGCCTGACGCGCCAGAAACTCCGGTGGCGTATATCCCAGAATCTCTGATATGGATGGACTGACATACGTCATACGCCCCGTGGCATCAAAGACAAAATAGACATACTTGCCCCGTAACCGCTCGGCAATACGGCTGATGTTGCTGGCCCTCAGTTGACGAAGGCTCTCTTCCCGGTCTTCCAGTCGTCTGGCCATCGTCGATAGGGTTCTGGCCAGGTGACCCGTTTCATCATCCGCATAACTGTCGGTATCCATCTGCCAGACGCCATCGCCCAAACGCCGAACGGCCTGGCGAAGATGCGTCAAAGGCCAGGTGATCGTGCCAGACACTTTGCAGATGCAGCAACTGATGACAATCAATGACAGTATCATCAAAACGGCACTTACTATTGCATAACGTATATACTCCGCCAGTGCAGCCGTTTCCCGTATCTTGGCCACCAGCGCCCACCCCGATACCGCTACAGGACTGGAGAAATACCAGACTCGCCAGTTCTTATATCTGTCCGTCGTATACGCCTCCTGACCATCGCGTAAAGGGCCATTAACCAGCGCCTCAAGTGATGGCGCACCGAGCCTTCGTGCGGAGTCCAGAAACGTTCGATCAACGATCGTGGAACGAATATCGGAATGAATAAAATTTGCCTGCCGGTCAACAAGGACAAATTTCAGCTTTCTGGGATTATCCTCATTTAACAAATTGATCAGGTCTGACACCCGCACCAGCAAACCTATTCCTTCCCCCTGCTCCAGCGGCTGATGGTGTAATATGACCTTTTGTGTAGAAAACGGGATGTCAATCGGCTGACTCCAGCTGCTGTGATAGGGGTACGTCTCCGGAAACTGCCATGTCTCGCTTATTCGGTTGGTCACAAGCTGATTATCCACAAGCTGATAAAGTAACGGTTCATCATGACTATCCGGATCATTCATTACGACCCCGTATATCAAGGGGTTTTCTGCCAGTATTTCCTCAACGATTGGCAACACCCCATATTTAGCGCCGGGTAAGGTGGCATACCGTAAATAGCGATTCAGGGATACGCCCTGCAGTTGAATCTGACGTAACTGGGTATCAATCAATTCTGCGTAGCGCCGGGTTTCATCGATCAGGATCTCTTCCACATCCTGACAGGAAAGAATGAAGGTGTGGTAGATATGAAGGCCGCTAATCAATCCATAGAGCAGGGTGATCGGGACAATGGTAAACAGAATGATCTTGTTCCGGATCGACGACCACATAGATTAAGGAATCCATACGCCTGTCAGTGCTGACTGATGAGATGTTGTCAGCCTAGTCGATACCGGTCACTCGTGCCAAAAAGTGATCCCGTTCAGACAGTGCTTAGATCACCAACCACTGTCTGTACGTTACAGGGTTATCGGGTACTGACAAACTGTTCCCTCAACGCCAGTTTTTTCACCTTACCGGTGGCTGTATGGGGTAACTCATCAACGAATATGACCTCGTCCGGTATCCACCATTGCGCAACCTTCCCTTCATACCATGCAAGCAGGCTTGCCTTGTCGAGCGTTTCTTCTGACTGCTTCACTACGATCAGCAAGGGACGCTCATTCCACTTCTAATGGGACACAGCGATAACGGCAGCTTCAGCTACAGAGGGATGACTCATCGCCAGGTTTTCCAGTTCGATAGAACTGATCCACTCCCCACCGGACTTGATAAGATCTTTGCTCCGGTCCGTGATGTGCAGATAACCTTCAGCATCAATGGCAGCTACATCGCCCGTGGCAAACCACCCTTCTTTATCGTAGGTACTGCTAACTTCATTTTCTCGTTGATAATAGGCACTGCAAACACCTGGACCGCGGACATAGAGGTCTCCGACAGCAAGACCATCCTGAGGCAACCGCTCACCGGTCTCATTGACAATTTTCATGTCGACGCCAAAGATGGCGCGTCCCTGTGACAGGCGTAATGCATCTTTAGATGCTTGAGCCATCTCTGACAAACTGGCCTTGAGATTATTCAGAGTGCCAATGGGGCACATCTCCGTCATTCCCCAAGCATGATGGGTATCCACACCGTATTCACGCAACCTATCCATAATGCTTTGCGGGCAGGCTGCACCTCCGACGATGACCCGGCTCAAGCTTTCCAGGCCCTTGCCACTGTCTTTGAGGAAATTCAGTAACGCCAGCCAGACAGTCGGAACGCCAAGGGCCAGAGAAACCTGTTCCTGTGAAATTAACTGAGGCAATGACGCACCATCGCCCATCTTAGGCCCGGGCAATACCAGTCTTGCACCTGCCAGAAGCGCGGTATACGGCAATCCCCAGGCATTAACATGAAACATGGGCACTACCGGCATCACTACATCGCGGTCAGACAATCCCACCACCGAGGGCATCACTGCGGTGATGGCGTGAATCACGGTAGAACGATGACTGTAAAGTACGCCTTTGGGGTGACCGGTCGTGCCCGAGGTGTAGCAGAGTGAACTAGCCGTTTGTTCATCCAGTACCGGCCATGCGTACGCATCCGATTCATCACTGATCAGTGCTTCATAACTGATGGCATTCTTCAGTGTGGTATCTGGCATCTTTGCCTGATCCGTCAGAACCACAAAGCCTTCCACACCAGGCAACTGTTCCTGCAAACCTTCCAGTAAGGGGATAAACAATGGGTCTGTAAATACCCAACGATCCTCCGCATGGTTAATGATATAAGCCAGTTGATCCGTAAATAGCCGAGGATTAATGGTATGTAAAACGGCCCCAGAACAGGAGACACCGTAATAAAGTTCAAAATGGCGAAAATCGTTCCACGCCAGTGTGGCTACCCGATCTCCCTGCTGCATACCCATACGTTCAAGGGCATTGGCCAGCTTGCGGGCCCGACAGAACGCGTCACGATAGGTATAGAGGCTGTTGCAAAAGCCCAATTCAGTGGCATAGGCGATGACCTTATTCTGCAATAGCACCTTATGCTGCTCTCAATATATTCTCTACCTCTTTTTCATGGCAATGCAGATCACCTCGT
>MUIA01000354.1 GCA_002084115.1 Oceanospirillales bacterium LUC14_002_19_P2
GTGCTTGGCATGCGGGCACTGACAGAGACAAAAGGACGCTGGGATCAGCTATGGGAACGAATAACCTGTGAAAACAGGCTTGGAGAGCCAGTATCTGCGTATTAATCAGAGAGAGCACCCCAATCAGTTCCTGGTTTTCCAGCACATACAATAAATCGACACCGTCTCCTTATAGAAAGCCTTCATGGCCATTGTGCAACTCCGGCATTCCGGTTCTATGCTGGGAAAGGTTATTCGATGGTTCTATTTATTTTTTCGTTCATGACGGCAGCTTCCCTGAGCATTCAATTGCCTCGTTGTTCACTGTTGTCAGGTGTTATCAGGCATGGCTATGCGACTCCTATTGCAGGCGCTGGAACCCCGGGTATTGCTAGATGCGGCGGGTCTGGCTACGTTGGCGGATACTTCCCCTGTTCCGGTTGATCATGGCGACTTCATCTCAACGGATACGGATTACCGTGATGCGGCCGCCGGACTGCTACGTAACGTTGCAGAGGCAACGGCGCCAGCCCTATCCGATGCCGGCTCTTCTTCCCGAAGGATGCTGGAGGATGCAGCAGCTCCCCTTGCCATTGATGGTATCAGTGTTTCGTACCCCGTGGCAGAAGAGGTGCTTAGTCTGACCATCCGGGTTGCTGATAACAATTCCAAGGTCGACCCGGGCAGTCTGGACCGTATCTTGATCCTGGGGGATTCGACGGATGTGACTGTGACTCCGAGTGCCGACGGACTGACGTTGGCCGGTACATCAGCCGCGCTGAACCATGCGTTGACAGGGATGACGATTCTGCCCACAGGCCATTTCAATGGCACCATTACCCTGACCTTCCAGGCAACGGGCGACAGCGGTGATTCCAGTGACCCCCTGGTGGTCGATATCGTGGTTCGCCCGGTAAACGACCCGGTAACGATTTCCGATGATATTCATCTATCAGCCCAGGAGGGCGGGACAGTTACCTTTGCGGCAGACCAGTTCGGGTTGCGTGATCCGGATATTGATACCGGTGACCAGCTCCTGCAGCAGATGACCGTGCGTATTGACAGCCTGCCCCTTGAAGGGCAATTGACCTTCAAGGGGAATCGGATGGTGGTTGGTACCACCTTTTCTTACGATCAACTCGATAAGCTGGTGTATACCCATAATGGTCAGGACGTGCAGGCAGGAGAAACCGATCAGTTTCGTGTCACGGTCTTTGACGGTGCTGGGACGTCGGACAATGGTGAGGTCATCATCGATCTGCAGCCGAAAAACCAGCCGCCAGCGATCAGTGTCGGCGATCACACCCTGTTTGAAGGCCAGGGAAAGGGGCTGGGGTTATCCCTGCAGGATCCTGAAATCGCTCATGCGGATGCGCCGGCAAAGGTGCAGGTCAGCGTTACAGGGCTGTCGGCAGGGCTGGTCAGTGAGGGCAGACTGTTTCTGGATAATAATGGCGATGGTGTTTTCGGTGCCGGAGATACGGAACTGACGGTCGGCAGTACGTTTAGTGCCGATCAGCTGGACAAGGTCGCGTACGAGCATAATGGCGGTGAAACCGGAAATAATGGTGATCTGTCGTTTACTATGACTGTCACGGATGCTGGCGGTGGCACCGGTGACGCGGGAAAACTGACAGCCAGTGAAACCATTGTGCTTGATATTATCCCTGTCGATGACGATCCGGTACTGGTAACGAATAACCCGATAACGGTTGCGCCCTGCAGTGCTACCCGGATTGACCGTGACCATCTTCGTTCAGAGGACATTGATAACCGTCCCTCGGAGCTGGTGTATACCCTCGAAAGTTCACCAGTATACGGCCTTGTTGTCGTCAATATCGGCGGTACCCCAAAAGAGGTGTCGGTTGGCGCAAGGTTTACGCAGAAGCAGATCGACGAAGGGCAGGTCAGTTACCTTCAAACCGCCAATGTGTCAGGGAGTGTCACCGATACCTTTATGTTCAGTGTGCGTGACTCCACGCTCAAGGCTTGGCCGAATCCCGGTGAGGAAGGCGGTGTACGCCACGGTGAGGGGCAACCGATAGCTACTGATAACCGCTTTACCATTCAGATTCCAGAACCTTCAACCAAACACTGTGAAGGATTGTTACCCGAGGACGGGTTGGAAGAGTTGAAACCGACCTTTCCCGTGAACAATAACGAGGGTGCGCCCAAGCCGGTCATGACCATTGAAGGGGGCGAAGCGCTGATCACCAATGTGAATCTTAACTACAGCATGATCAGCAAGGATGGCACGGAAGAAACACCGCCTTCGGAAGTCCTCTTTACCGTGACCCGGTTACCCCCTAATGGCGATCTGCAGGTTTACGATGGTGTGAAATTGGTTGAAGTGGGCAAGAATCTCATTGGCGGCCATGCCTGTGGTGAGCAACTGAATGGCATCAAGTCTTATGGTTATTTCTCCCAGCAGAACATCAATTCCAACTGTGTTCGTTTTGTACATGACGGCAGTGAGGACCATGTCAGCAGCTTTGAGTTCTCAGTTGGGGATGGCGGTCCGAACCGGGCTTACGGAATCCTGGGGCTGGGGGCCATCCCTGTCAATGATCGGCCGGTCGCCAGGGGGGGCGAGCTGACGGTGATTGAAAAAGCCGGTACCCAGACCGGTATTGCTGCCATCACAGACAAGCAGATCATGGCGACGGATGTGGATGGCAGTGAAGATTATCCTGTCATTACGGATGTCAGGGGACAGGCCATTGCCGTCAGCCAGGGTGGTCTGTTGGCTGAGGTCTATGATACGGGCACCACGCTGCGCAAGTTGTCGGATGTTGATGGCTTGACCAATCAGGAGCCAGACAGTTTTTTTACAGCAACCGTGCTGACTTACTCCGACCATGGTAAACACACGCTGGCCGACTTCCTGGGCATAGAAGACAGTCGTAGTCTTTTTGGTAATCCCGATGCGCAACTGCATACCATGGCGTTTCGTTTCACTGGTTTCATCGATTTGAAAGCCGGAGATCATCGTTTCACGGTCGGATCGGATGATGGCTTTGTTTTGCGGGTCGGTGGCCGGGATATCAGTCAGTACGATGGCAACCGTCCCTACAGCCAAACGAATAAAGGCAGTGGTGAGTTTCATGCGGACCGCGATGGTTTATATCCTGTCGAACTGATCTATTGGGAAAACGGTGGCCGGGCACGGCTGGATGTGGAGCTGGATGGTCAGCCCATGAATCCAGACACCCTGTTCAAACCAAAGGCGACAGGGGAACCGGAAGGGCAGGATACCTATCAGTCGTTAATGGATATCAACGGCAGAACCATTTCTGTCAGTCAGGGAGGTCTGCTTGGGGAGGTCTTCGATACAGGTGGCGGACTGTTGGGCGACTGGTTTGATGCCTTTGCCAGCCTGAATAGCATTGCCAGTGCAGAGCAATTGATGACGGAACCGGCGGATGGTTTTTTTAAGGCATCAAGCTTTCATTATACGGATCAGGGCCGTCACAATCTGGAAGATTTTCTCGGGGCAACCGATTCGTTGAGCCTGCGGGGCGGTGATAAAAAGGCCGAATTAACGACTATGGCCTTTCACTTTCGAGGCTACATTGATCTAACCGTCGGTGATCACGTGTTTGATGTGGGTTCCGATGATGGTTTTCGTTTGAAAATCGATGGACAAATCGTGAGCCAATACGACGGAAACCGTCCGTACGCCCAAAACCAGGGAACATTCACTGCAGCAAAGGCTGGGCTTTATCCCATTGATCTGGTGTATTGGGAAAATGGCGGTGCTGCCCGTCTGACAGTTCAGATGGATGGACAGACATTGGAGACTGACCGACTTTATGCGCTGCCTTTCCCACTGGAGCAGCGTGGAGGTGTCAGCGATTCTGTTGGTTATATCGAAGGATTACCGGATGATCTCTGGTTCAAGATCCGAAACCTGCCTCAGCAGGGTGTATTGGTATACTGGGATGGCAGCGTCTGGGCAGCTGTCACGACGACTCAATGGTTCAGTACTGAACGGGTAAAAACCGCAGCTGATGGTTATGGCAGCGGGCTGCGCTATCTCCACTCAGGTAAAGACCAACCGGAAAACCTTTCTGATTCATTTGTCTTTGATGTCAGGGATGATCTGGGCAAACCCGTAACTCCCTTTGAGGTCAGGGACAGTCAGCCACCGCCTTCATCCAGCCATCTGAGTAATCCGGCTACGGTAACGATCTGGGTGGCGCCCTGGAATGATCCGCCCCTGATTCCCACAACGCCGGATGCATCGGATATTAATGGTCAGGATATCTTTGGGCAGGATGCCACGGCGATCAATCACACCCTGGTGCTGGCGGAAGGGGAGACCGGGGTGATCACTGCGCAGCAACACCTGAATGCCATTGATTCTGATAACAATGAGAACCAGCTCCGTTACAGGCTCAGGGAATCGGTGACGCATGGGCAACTCATGCGAGGCAGCCGTATCCTTGAGGCGGGTGATGTCTTCACCCAGGCAGATATCAATCGAGGTTTGATCTCATACAAACATGATGGGAATGAGGAGCACCATGATCAGTTTCGTTTTGTCGTCAGTGATGGTCTGGCGGAATCTCCTCTTTCAACCTTTGCGATCGACATTATTCCCCGCAATGATTTTGCCACGCTGAATGCGCCCAAGCTGGTGGATGGTCGTGGCAGTGCGACGGTTGATCTCAGGGGAAAAATTCAGGTGGAGGATGTCGACCTTGCGGCGATCGATACCGGTGAAACAGATCAGTTGACCCTGTTTCTTCGTCTGACGCTGAAAGGTGAGAGCGCATTATATGAAGAAGCGAATCTTCACCTGGACAAGCCGGCAGGGCTGTTGTTATTCGAGCGAGGGAACGACTCATCTTTTATTGGCATGACGGGAACGTTGGCGGATATACAGGCGGCACTGGGTAGCCTGATTCTCCGTATTGACGATACCGCAGGGGATCGTGGTGACAAGGATGCCATCCTGCAACTGCATGTGACGGTCGATGACCGGCTCTACCAAAACGGTGCATTGGTTCAGCCTGACCAGATGGCGAATGGAGGACAGGTCAACGAGAACGGTACACCGGTCAACGAGTCAAATAATACGGTCAGTCGGGCGATCGATATTCTGGTGTCCACAGAGAACGATCCGCCGGTGATTACGGCACCGCAACAGATCAGTGCCCGAGAGGATGAGCCTTTCACTTTCACCGGGGACAACGCGGTTTCAATCAGTGACCCCGATGCGTTTGGCAGCGCCGTCAATGTCACCCTGACGGTGGAACATGGAAAGCTGAAGGTTGAAGGGCATCATGACAGCACAATCGCATTATCGGATTCACTCTCAAAAGTTAACCGTTTGTTGGCCAACCTGGAGTACCAGGGAAATCAGGATTACAACGGCCCGGATCAACTGACCATTGTTGTTGATGACCAGGGGCATCATGGCGATCAGCCGGCAAAGACAGACAGCCAGACTATCGCTATTGATGTGTTACCGGTCAATGACCCGCCGGTTCTGGTAGTGCCGGGCGTCCAGACACTTGGCACCAGTGCCAGCCTGATTTTCAGTCCGGCCAATGGCAATCCTATTACGGTCGATGAACCGGCGGATAAGCCCTATCCGTCGTTCACTGACCAGGTTGAAGTCGCCCTGACGCTTGATGATGCCAGTGGTCAGCTCAACCTGTCTGCGTCATCCGGAGTGACGATCACTGATGGTGCCGAAGATACCGCTGCCATGACTTTCCGGGGGACGCTGGCCAAGGCCAATGCCGCGCTGAATGGGCTGAGGTATACCCCTTCGGCGGCAAACCTGGATCGTACGGTCATTCTTACCGTTAATGTGGATGATCTGGATAACGGCCAGAACAATCCCCTGCGCGTTGTCTCTGATCAGATCCCCATTAATGTCAGTGCTGTTAATGATCCGGCCTGGATTACCGTGGCAGATGAGAAGGTCACCATAAATGAAGACAGTCCCTGGGGGCCATTAACGACAATTACAGTCTTTGATGTGGACGATTTTGGCGGAGAGATGACGCTGACCATTCATGCACCATCGGGGGAACTGAAGGTCGATCCGGCTTTTACGGCGATGGTGACGGAGACTGCGAGCTACTTCATTACCCTTACGGGGACTAAGACGGATATCAATAACGCACTAACTACACTGCAATACCGGCCGGTTCCCAACCTGCATGCAGAACTCAATGTTCGTCTGATTGTTGATGATAAAGGTCATACCGGCTTGCCGGGCGAAGCATCAAAAGAAGTCGATTTTGTCATTGATGTTCGCTCTGTTAATGATGCGCCCGTCGCCAGTGGTTCTGCACAGATTCCTGCCGTTCTGGAAGATACGCAGGCTGCGCACATTTATGGTTCATTGCTCAATTCATTGCTGCGTGGGAACTATGACGATGCTGTTGATGACTGGTTCCCCCAGATGCATGCAACACCTCTGACCTATGTGGCTGTTATCGGGAATCTGTCCAATGCACAGCAGGGAACATGGCAGGTGGGTGATGGTGCAGGGCGTTGGTTGGACATTCCTTCCGGGCTGAATAGTCAACAGGCTTTTCTGGCAAGGGCAGATCACCTGTTGCGCTTTGTACCCGCCACGGACTTCCACGGTGTCCCCGGTCATCTGGAAGTGCGTCTGGGGGATGGCTCTGTGCCGGATCTTTCCATGAGTTCTACTTCCTCGGATCTCAAGAATCCTGAAGCAACGGGGGGCGTGGGAGGCACCGGTGTCTGGTCCGTCTCTGTGGTCACGATTGATACCCGTGTGACATCGGTGAATGACCGGCCTTCTGCCATATCTGGCGCCCAGCTTGCAGCAATTGTCGAGGATCATAAAAATCCACCAGGGGAACGCGTCGATAGCCTGTTTCGCCCTGTCTACAGCGATGACATTGATAACCAGACAGCGATTGCTGGTGGGGAGAAGGCGGATGCTCCCATGGGCGGTATTGCTGTTGTGGGAAATGCTGCCAGTCCATCAGAAGGGCTCTGGCAGTACACGACAGGCAGTGGTTGGCAGACAATCCCGGTAGTGTCCGATCAGCAGGCACAGCTCTTGCCGAATGACGCTAAGCTACGCTTCCTGCCGGCAGCCGATTTTAACGGTGAACCGGGGGGGCTTTCCGTCCGGTTATCCGATGCGCCTGTGGTATCCGGTATCAAGGATATTGCCAGTGAGTTAGGCCCTACCGATCAATGGTCACTACTGACATCGCTCAAGACAAACGTGATAGCCGTCAATGATGCCCCGGTCCTGACTGGATTTGGCGGCACTGTGACCTATACAGAAGGGCGGGATCTAGGGGTTCCGGTCATCCTTGCAACAACCGGTGCAGTGAGTGATGTGGAACTCACGCTTCGGGGTGAGGATGATTTTGAAAGTGCAACGCTTGTCGTGCAACGCGATGGCAGTGCCAATTCTCAGGATCAGTTTGGCTTTGATTTCACCGGGAAGGGATTGGTTTTATCGGGTTCACAGATTGTTGATAGTGCTGCAGGTGCAGTCGCTGACGTGACTAACAATAGGGGAGGGCGCCTGGCAATAGAGTTCTTGAAGCCTGCAAATAAGACCATTGTGGATAAGATTATCCAGAGCATTACATTCGACAATACGGATGACTCTCTGGCGGCTGGCATGACGCAAAACATCGCCATCAATTTCCACTTCGATGATGGCAATGACCCTGCCGCCTTACCCCAGGGAACCGGTGTGGGAGAAACAACGGTATCGGTTACCGTGCGGATGCTGGGCACCAATGATCCACCGATTGCCCGTGATGATGTCAATACCTGCACTGCCGATTCAGCACTGGCCGTCGAGTTCCACGAAGGAGTGTTGCTGAACGACAGTGATCCGGATGTCGGTGACACGTTGACCGTGATCCGTGTGGCGGGGCGGAATATGTCCGGTCAGGCGGTCACCGTGAATGACGGTCAGCTTGTCAAAGGCGACCATGGCGGTTTTTTTGTTATTAATGCTGATGGCAGCTATCAGTTTGATCCCGTGAGCGATTTTTCTTATTTAGGGACTGGTGAGAGTGCTGTAACAGCGGTTGTCTATACCATCAGTGATTCCCGGGGATTGACTGCACAGGCCAGCCTGACCATTACTGTCACGATGGATGACAAACCGCCGGATCCTCCTCATCCGTTTGGCAAGGTGATAGCCAGGGATAACCTTGGCACGGTCACCCGTGATCGGGTGCTGACGGCGACAGGAAATGTGATTACCGATGATGATGGTTTTGGGGTGGACATCGGCTCGGGCAGGTTGCATGTCTTTGAAGTGAATGATTGTTCATTGTGTATTGGGCAGTTTATCCAGGGCGATTACGGTCGTTTGAAAGTGACCTGGAACGGTGACTATGTCTATGAACTGGATAACGACAGTACCGATGTGCGGGCTATGCTGCCGGGGCAGAGCTACCCTGATCAGTTTACTTATACAGCAGGACTTTCGGTTGGTCATGCCTCAGTACGTGATCAGGCGACGTTAACCATTACGGTGAGGGTGCCACAGGATCCCTATATTCCGCCTGATGAAAAACCAACCCCTGTTACACCTGATCGTCCGGATCGTGATCATAGTGATCAAACTGGCAGGGAAGAGGGGGCGATACCGGGTATCGGAATTACCTTGTTACGCTTTCCGGAAGATCCCCGGTTAAACCCGATTCGCTTGTCCGCGCTGCTGGCTGATCAGCTGGTTACCGAACATCTCTATCGTTTTGCTATCCCGTCAGGGGCATTTGAGCATTCCGACCGGTCCCAGCAGGTGCGACTGGAAGCCTCCTTGGTGGACGGATCCGGTTTGCCCGACTATATTCAGTTTGACTCGGAAAGCGGTGTGTTTGTTGTCAATTCCGATTCCGCGCGGGCGCTGGGTGTGGATCATCTGGATATTCTGGTTCGCGGCCGCGATCAAGCCGGTAATGAGGCAGCAATGGCCTTTGCCATTAACTTCATGCAGCAGGCCACGTCACCTACGACAGTTGACGTGGAATCGCTGGATGATCTGGAGGCACCGGCGGCTGGTCGTCCAGCTGATACACCTGCCGCCAATGAAGGTAATACCGATTCAGAGAATGGGCCGTTGTCAGGTGATGCGTCATACATTCCCCCTGCCGGAGCCGGATCATCTCTTCAGTGTACCGGACTGGATCAACAGCTCCGTCAGGCTGTGATGGTCAAGGGGTTTGCCTTTAAACGCGACCAGCTGCTGGCACAGTTGTCTGCAGGGGATTGATTGGCGTTTGGGCGACCCGGTGTTGTAAACGGGAACAGGCAAACAATGCTTCTGACAAACAAGATGGCAGGGCTGTTGGTCACTGCCGGGGTGGTTGCCGGTTGCACGGTGACGCCTGCTCCTATTCCTCAGGATGACAGAACCCGGGCCGCACAGACGGATCAGGCCTTGATTCATGCTTCCCAGGAACCCATAGGAACCCGTATGCGCCTTGGTGAGGCGATGGCCAGGGCGTTGAAATACAATCTGGATAAACGTGTCAAATTGATGGAGCAGGCGCTTTCTCAGCGTAACTTTGATCTGGTGAAAATGGATATGCTGCCGGTATTGGCGGCATCTGCCGGTTATCTCAATCGTGACAATACGAATGCCTCAACCAGTGTGTCGATTGAAACCGGCAACGTCTCGCTTGAACCTTCCACCTCCCAGGATCGTGAACGTAAGATCGCGGATTTGAAGTTTGCGTGGAATGCCCTGGATTTCGGTGTCAGTTATCTGCGAGCTCAGCAGGAAGCGGATCGTTATCTCATCGCGCGTAATGAGCGGCAGAAGGTGATGCTTCGGCTCTTACAGCAGACGCGGGCTACTTTTTGGCGTGCGGCGGTTATGCAACAGATGTCAGATGAAATTGACAGCCTGCTGGCCCGTGCCGAACGCTCAGCCGCCAGCCTGCGACAGGTGCGGCGGGAAAAACTGAAAATGCCGCTGGGAACCCTGCAAAATCTTCGTGGATTACTGGATATTGTCAGTGAACTCGAACAGATGCAGCAGACGGTGAATGCAGCCAATGTGGAGTTGGCTGTTCTGGTGAATATCCCGCCCGGCACGCATGTCACGCTCGACTGTCCCGACACCTTACCGTCATTGCCCATCGCGCCTTCTGATATGTCAGCCCTTGAACTGACGGCATTGGCCAACTCCATGGATTATTCCAACCAGTTGTACAACGCCCGTATTGATCAGCGGGAGACGCGAAAGGAGTTGCTGCGACTCTGGCCGGGCGTGGAGTTTGCCTATACCGGAAACTATGACAGCAACAGCTACCTGTATCACCAGGGGTGGGGAGAAGCGAGCATTCGGGTGTCGTGGAATATTTTCGGATTGTTGTCACACCGGGATATTGAATCTCAGGGAGAGGCGCGCATGCAGCTGACGGACGCACGTCGTATGGCTGTGAATATGGCCGTTGTCGCTCAGGTGCATCTGGCTTGGCAGCATTACCGCAATACCCTCAATCGCTATCAACGGGCGGGTGAACTCAATGGCATTGACCAGGATATTGCGCGGTTGACCCGGCAGGCCATGAGCCATCAGGCCGCCAGTGATATTGAGCGCATTCAGAGTGAAGCACGTGCGCTGCGATCGGCCATGAATCGCCTGTTGGCTTACGCCGAAGCGCAGGATGCTTGGGGCGCCATGTTGTTCAGTCTCAACCTGGATCCGGTGCCGGAGGATTACCAGCAATGGTCAGTGGCGGACATCAGTCATGCCCTTGATTCGACCTATGCTCATTGGGAGTCTGGTGCGATACCTACTGTACAAGTAATCGCTCAGAATATGCCTGCTGTAGGCACGGTGGAGACAAATAAGAAAACCCCGTTATTCCGAAAACGGTAAACAGGTAGCAGACAAGAATAATATAACATCCAACCTCCGAACCTTTTGGTTCAAAGGTACACATAAAGTGTGCGGACGCTCTTTACACTTTCCTGACCGTTTGTATAGAATTTGCGCAGAAAAAATAATACAAGCCAGGTGTGAAACATGTGGTGCTTTTACAGGTTGGCGGATGAAAAGTGAGGGATTGCAACAGAAATAGCCTTTAGAAGACGATTGATTTGTATAGATCAAAACTTCTGAAGGATCAGACATGTCGGCAACCCCATC
>MUIA01000371.1 GCA_002084115.1 Oceanospirillales bacterium LUC14_002_19_P2
TTAATAACGAAATCGCATCAATGAAATTTTGAAAGAGCCTGGAATTCATAACAGTCATCCCCTGATAGCCGGATGGTTCAGGGAGTATAGGTCAACCAACCATCAGGGGTAACTTAGCCATGGCAGTAGCAGCCTGGACTGTAGCGGGGGCACGAATACCAAGGTTCGCATTGTCGTTTTGGATAGCTGGATCGCGAATAAGCCAGCAGGTGTGTATGTCGGCACGCTTTAACTTACGGTTGAGCCAAGTTGAGGCTAAGTGTGACATATGATCAGGGATTGAATGTAGTGCACGACTGGCAGTTTGTGTGAGGTGGTAGGGGGAAACGTTGTTTAGGGTATGGGGGATGTAAGGGTTTACGGCTATGCGGTATGTACTATGGTTTTAATGTGTCGCTTATTGTGAAGTTATGTGACAAATAATGATAGTTTCCATCTTGTGACCTACGTCACAAAATGGGAGAATGATGTGTAAGGGAAAATACATATTTCCAACGTTTGGATGTAACAAGAACAGCAAGATGAAGAGGGTGAAACGATGAGAGAAGGGTTGAAGAAGCTGGCTGTGGCGTTAGCGTTTGGCGCTGTATCAAGTGGAGCTATTGCCGCACAGGATGGGCCATTGCATCCTAGCACGTCGGCAGGCAATTTTGATGTCACGCTGGTCAATGCTGCAGGCGTTAGAATCTGGGGATTACAAGATATCGTTTTTGATACGCAAGGTGCTTCTGCGAATCAAACAAGCACTGTCGATATTTGCGTTTTTAGTAATGGCGCAAGTGGCGCAACTGAAGTGCAGTACAAAATTGATGCTGCTACCAGCAGTGCAACATTAAGTAATGGAGCGTCCCCTGCCACAGAACTAGATTATCGTGTTGAGTTTGCCGACGCAGATAACGCTTTTGTCGATTTGATTACCGGGGGATCAGTACAGGCACAAGTTTCTAATCAAAATGCGGGTACACTGGCATCTCAGCCAGATCCGACTCTTGCCTGCACGAGTGATCAAAATGCACAGCTGAGAGTTTCTGTTTTAGGAACAGATATTGGCACAGCAGGCCAAGGTGTTTATACCGGAAATGTTGTGTTGACAGTGACTCCGCAGTGAGTGAAACGATTTGGAGCTGAGGTCATATCTCAGCTCCATTGCTAACTAGAGAAGAGCTTTCAGTAGTGAATATTATAAATAATGTGCGTTTTTGTATTTCAACGCTCATTGTTGGTTGCCCTGTTAGATAGGTTGATTTTCTATTTGCCAGATACTTGAAAGTAAAAAGTGATTTTTGGGACGGCATGGCTAAATCTTATGTCAAAAGATTAAATATAGGGAAACTATTATTTTGTTATAGTGTCCCATTTGCTGTCTTGAATTTTTCAATCGCAGAAGCCAAAGAGCCCATCTTTCTAGCGGCTTTTGACCCTCCTGCCGGCTTCGAAGACCTTGCCAAGCCTCAGCGTTCATTGATCGATATATACTACGGCAATCGCTATCTGACTTCCCAGATTGCCACGTTCAGTCCGCAGATGATTCGTCTCTCTGATCCAGCGGCAGTAGTGCGCTTGATTGGCAATATCAATGATCCTTCGCTGATTGAAGCCACCTTGAGTGGTGAGTTGGAAACGCACAGCAGTGATGTTTGCCCGACCCGCGACGCCAAAAATTGCGGCCTTCTCGATCCAACAGTCGCTGGTGTTATTTTCGATGAAAACCGCTTCCGTCTGGATATTTTCGTTAACCGTCGTTTCCTGCTGACCCGGGATGCGGAAGTGCGTAAATACCTCCCGCCGTCGGATGCCGGACTCTCTTTGCTGCAAAACGTCAGTGGGGCGTGGTCCGGCTCGGATGCAGCGGATAGTGACGATGACTATACACTCAGTGGCCTGAGCCAGTTCGCGTATCGTGAGAACAGCGTCTATTTCAACTGGGATTACACTAAAAATCAGGACTTTCAGGTTAATGATCTCTATGGACGGCGTAACTTTGAAGGGGTTGAGTACAATGCCGGGATCGTTGGCAGCAGTGCCTTTGGTCTCAGTTTCACCTCTGACCGTACCTTGTTAGGTACGCGGATCGCTTCCTCAGATAACACCCGCGAAGATACGGACTACACCGGTGGCACACCGCTGGATGTGTTTCTGCCGACTCGGGGGCGTGTCGAAATCCGCCGGGATGATCGCCTGATCACCTCCTACTTCTTTGAGGCGGGTAGCCAGCAACTGGATACGTCGGCCTTTCCTTCCGGTGCATACGATATTGAGATACGTATTCTGGATGAAGGCGGTAATGTGATCAGCCAGGAAACCCGTTTCTTTGCCAAACAGTTTCAGCTCCCGCCTGAAGGGGAGTGGCAGTATTTTGCAGAAACCGGACGTGTGCTGGATCGCAGCAGCGGTGATACGCTGCCGTCTTCCACAGAACAATGGTTAACCCGTGCCGGCGTCAGTCGTCGTTTGGCTGATACCTTGGCGGGTACTGTCGCCATGGCGGCGACCAATGATGACAGTCTGGTGGAACTGGGGCTTTTCAATCTTGGCTATCTGTACGAACTCTCGCCCTCGGTGATGATGGCCAATAACGGTGATTATGGTTTTAACCTGATTACCCGCCTGCGTTATGGACAGGTTTCCACCAATGCCAGCTATCGCCGTCTCTGGAAAGATGACGATACGACTCCTGCCGCAGAAGATGAGACGGATCGTCCTTCTTTGCTGGGCAGCGGCTTTGAACAGAGTAATGTCTCTGTCAGCTTTCCTTTTATTACCGGTACCATGAGCTATCGCTACAGTGACAGCCGGCAGGATGATGGCGACACGACGCGCACCCATGCCGTGGATTACCGGGTGAATATGTTCCGCACTTTGGATTACGACATCGATATGAGCCTGGGGCTCAGCCGTTCCGGTGATACGGATGTTGCCCTGATGAGCTTTGAATTCCGCCTGCGTCATGATCGCTGGACCTGGCGCGCCACGCCACGGGCGGAATACCGCGACACGGCCGGTGATATTGACCGCACAGAAAACCTGCGCCTTGCGGCCAGCTGGGATGACCGTGAGCTGTTTGACAGCACAGTGCGTGCCGATATCGGCGCTGAAGCCGGCTCAGGCGACGAACGTTATGATGCCCGGTTACAGGTCGGCAACAGCTGGGGCCGCGGTGATCTGAACCTGAATCATGTCAGTGGTAAGACCGACTCTACCACTTCCTATTCTGCCAGCTTCAGCACCAGCTTCCTGACCGATGGTGATAATCTCGCCGTTGGTGGTGAGCGTCAGGCTGAGAGTGCGCTGGTAGTGAATGTCGACGGTAATGAAGGGGATATCTTCGATGTGAAGATTGACGGCCAGCGTCGTGGTTATGCTGTCGTTGGAAGACCCTCGGTGATTCCGCTATCTCCCTATCGCCAGTACCGGATCAGCTTAAGCCCGAGTGCGTCCACCCTGTACGATTTCGATGAGCGTGAACGAACCGTAACCTTGTACCCGGGTAATGTAGTCTCAATGGATTACGAAGCCATTGCCCTGAAACTGTTGTTTGGTCGTCTGCTGTTTGGTGGTGAGCCTTTGACCGATGTCCGTATCAATGGTGGGTTGTATCCGGCTCAGTCCGATGACATGGGACTGTTCCAGCTGGAAAGCCGTGCTGATACCGGCAACATCAATGTTGAGCTGGATAACGGTTGGCTTTGCAGCGTGCCCGTCCCGACGCCAGATAGCGGTTATGTTCAACAAATGGGTTCCATTGATCTGGCGGATGCGGATTGTGCGCCGGTGCTGGAAGGGCAGATGGCCATTACCAAGAATGAGGTGGAGTCCACGGTGGCGCAGTAGCTCTTGACGCTGGTGTGGCTTTATCTTTCCCATTGCAAAATGATTTCTGTTAACGGCATGGTGTTCTGATGCATTGTCCTGTATATGTCGCCGTTGCAAGTGAATAACACCAAGCACTGTTTTTGTTGTTGATCACCCTTATTGTTCCTCTTGCATGATGTCAGAGTTGTATGCGAACTTTCCTGTGCCTGTTGCTGACTGTTTTCTCAATACCGGGAATGGCCTGGTTCAATATCGGTGAGTCAGTCTATACCTTTGATCTGGGGACCTGGAATGAAGGTGATCTGGAGGGTGTGATTCCCTTCAGCCTCCAGTCTTGCTATGGCTGGGGATCCTGCTGGTGGCCATACAGTGGTGAAGATTATTACCTGCGAGCGTCAGATTTTGGCTTTACCCGTGACACGGGTGTCGTGGATCCAAACCTTAAGCTGGTCAGCGTTCTGTTTTCACAGGGCAGCAATACGGTGACCGACCTTGCTGATGGCAATGATCACGGGAGTTTTGTTCCCGGCACGCGATACCCCACTGTGTCAGGATAGTTGTCCCGCTTACTGATTAACCAATAAAGATCAAGCAGTGGGCGATGGACGTTTAATATGCCTCGTTATTCAGGGGAGCGGAGAACAGCTGTTTTACAAAAA
>MUIA01000124.1 GCA_002084115.1 Oceanospirillales bacterium LUC14_002_19_P2
TTGGCGTCCTCTGTATGGTTTGATTGCTTAACAGATTACCCCTGAGCTCTAAATAAATTCAAAGGCTCTGTAGCAACCCTCTGGTTACAGAGGTTATGCATTTATGATACGAATTCAGGAAATCTGAAAGTTAATAATAAATAGGTTAATCACTAACTCTTATTGAGCGGCAGTGTTCGTTCGAACAACTTGCGTTTTTATTGTCTCGTTTTCTTGTTGTTTTTTGTTTTTTGTTTTTTGTTTCTGTTTTCTATATTTTTAATCTTCTGAATAGTTGAAAGTATGACAGTTGAAGACTGTAAAGTTTAAGGGAAAGACCACTAAAATAAAGCAATGCTAACCATATTGATAACTACTACTAACAATTTGGAAAGTGATAACAGTTTATTTATGACAGAAATACAAATGAGATGCGATTTCGGATGATTATTGCTTCATATCAAGTAAATCCGGGGGAATTCACAATACGTGCTGATGGTCGATGGGTATTAGGGGGGCAGCATAGCGTGGGGAGTCTGGCTGGACGATTGCGCTCGACTCTGGTTGGGAGCTTGCAGGTTTAGCCTGTCATTCTGAGCAATCATTTATTGTAATGGCAAGAGAGAACGATGGTGATCGCTGAAGTCATCGCGCAAGAGACTAGGCACAGAAGTGCTTGGATAGAGTAAGCACAGCCCCTAACGATTGTTATACTGTCTTTCTGCGTGCAATCAATCAGCGCCTGCGCTAGCGTGGACTTGTACAAAGATGCCTGTCGATACCTCGGGAGGCAGGGGCCGCAGCGCGTTGCCAGTGACAGGATAATAATCAATGAATTTCGAACTCACCGAAGATCAGAAAGCCTGCCAGCAAACGGCAAAAGCCTTTTCCGACAAAGAATTGCTTCCTCATGCTGCTGAATGGGACAGTCAGGGACATTTTCCTGTGGGTGTCATTCAAAAAGCGGGAGAAATGGGGTTTCTTTCCCTCTATACACCGGAGGTACAGGGGGGCATGGGGATGTCTCGTCTGGATGCCAGCCTGGTGTTTGAGCAGTTGGCCATGGGGTGTACATCCACGACGGCTTATTTGACCATCCACAACATGGTGACCTGGATGGTGGCCAGCTTTGCCCATGATCCGGTGCGTGAGACGTTTTGTGAAAAACTGGTGACCGGTGAGTGGTTGGGTTCTTACTGTCTGACTGAACCGGGTGCCGGGAGTGATGCCGCTTCGCTGAAAACCACCGCGACCCGTGATGGTGACAGCTATGTCATCAATGGGAGCAAGGTGTTTATTTCCGGTGCTGGCAGTACTGATGTGCTGGTTTTGATGGCGCGTACCGGCGGCGAAGGTGCTGGAGGTGTGTCGGCGTTTGTCCTCAAGGCGGACAGCGATGGCATCAGCTATGGGCGCAAGGAAGAAAAAATGGGTTGGAACTCTCAGCCTACCCGGCAGGTAAATCTTGATAATGTGCGCGTGCCGGTGGGGAATCGCCTGGGTGAAGAAGGCGAAGGGTTCCGTTTTGCGATGATGGGGCTGGATGGCGGCAGAATCAATATTGCCACCTGCTCTATCGGCACCGCCCAGCAGGCGCTCAATACCGCCAGGAACTATATGCTGGAGCGCAAGCAGTTTGGCAAACAGTTGGCTGGATTTCAGGCGTTGCAGTTCAAACTGGCGGATATGAACACAGAGCTGGTAGCTGCCAGACAGATGGTTCGGATGGCTGCAGACAAACTGGATCGCAAGGAACCAGAGGCGTCTGCCTATTGCGCCATGGCTAAACGCTTTGCCACGGATATCGGTTTCAAAGTCTGTAACGAAGCCCTGCAGATTCATGGAGGTTATGGGTATATCCGTGAGTATCCCTTGGAGCGCCATGTCCGCGATACCCGGGTTCATCAGATTCTCGAAGGTACCAATGAAGTGATGCGGTTGATCATTGCACGACGGTTGCTCGCGTCGGATGATGTAGAGTTGATATAACTTCACTCAAGTTACGCAGTAACGAATAACCTTAGCTGCTCGAATGATGCCCGCAGAGCGGTCATGTAAATCTTCGCCCTGAGCTGAAAATGATTGACCTTCAGTTTCAGGGAGAGGGTTTCC
>MUIA01000284.1 GCA_002084115.1 Oceanospirillales bacterium LUC14_002_19_P2
CCGGTTGCGGTTGTTTTGCCAAAAGAGGACAGAAGGTAGTCAGAGTACAGCTCAATCAGATCGTGTTTCATACCGGCAATAATGCCGTATTTTCAGTCTTGTGCGTAACTTGAGTTATAAGGAAGCACACGATCCGCTGGTCGATTTTTATACATCTTTTAAATTGACGCTATTTATCGGATTCCCTACAATTGCGCGTCTTTTATCTGTCATTTTTAGTTGTACCCCGTACAACTGCAGCGTAGGTGAGTTACCCATGAAAAGAACATTTCAACCCAGCGTCCTGAAGCGTAAGCGTACCCACGGTTTCCGTGCTCGCATGGCTACCAAGAGCGGCCAGCAGGTTATCGCTCGTCGTCGTGCCAAAAGTCGCAAGCGCCTGTCTGCCTAATTTGCGGCCAGGACCTGAGCGTGAGTTTCAGTTTCAGCCGTGATCACAGGCTGCTGAATGCCGCTGAGTTTAAACAGGTCTTCGATACTGCAGATATCAAGGTATCCCATAAGCATCTGCTGATTCTGGCGCACAGAACCACCCGGGAAACCCCGCGGCTGGGTCTGGTGATTGCCAAGAAAAATATCCGTCATGCGGTTAACCGCAACCGGGTGAAGCGGATGATGCGGGAAACTTACCGCCTGAATCAGGCCAGTCTTGAAAAACTGGATATCGTGGTTCTGGCCCGGAAAGGTCTGGACGCACTCAGTAACAGGCAACTGCAGAACCTGCTTGAGAAGCAATGGTTGCGAATCAGGCAACGGTCTGAATCCCGGAAGCCGTCTCCCATCCGAAACGCACCGGGTCAGGTCAAAGCCCCCGCCAGTCATGGTTAAGGGGGCTGTTGCTTCTCAGGTCTGACCGGCACTCCGCCAGCAAGGAGAACAGGCCATGTCCGTCAACCCGGTCAAATCACTGGTACTGATGATTCTTCGCATATACCAGTACGCGATCAGTCCTTTGCTGGGCAGAAATTGCCGTTTCTTTCCTTCCTGTTCCGCTTATGCAAAAGAAGCCATTGAAAGTCATGGTCTTCTAGGCGGAAGTTTCCTATCGATAAAACGCCTTTTGCGCTGTCACCCCTGGCATCCGGGGGGGTATGATCCCGTTCCGGACTCTTCAGATGACGCACATGAAGCTGTATCGGAGGAGTCCCGATCCCCGTTGTCTGCGTGTACATGCGCTGAAAGGACAACGCCGTTAACAAACAGCCCTGGGTTCCGTGGTGGTGAAGATCCTTCTGTGGATAAAACGACTGCGTCGCTCAAGGCACAAAACCAAACCGATTCGATGGCCCGATAATCATGGATTTGCAGAGAACTATTCTGATCGTTGGCCTGGCCGTTGTCGGTTACCTGATGGTGCTGCAATGGAACCAGGACTACAACAAGCCGCCCGAGCTGAGCACAACTGAAGTTGTCTCCGTGGGAGAGGCGCCGGTCGCGCAGGCAGCCACTGGCAGCAGCGATGCGCCGGTGCTGGAAAGCGATACTGTTGTGGATCACGGTTCTGCCGCCAGTGCGCAGCTGATCACCGTAACCACCGACACGCTCAACGTCACCATTGATACCCGCGGCGGAGACATTGTCTCTGTTGCACTCCCAGAATATCCGAAGGTGAAAAGCCAGCCGGATAACCCGTTTGTTCTGCTTGAAAACAGCCAGAACCGCCTGTTTGTCGCCCAGAGTGGCCTGACCGGTACCGATGGTCCTGACCGTCATGGTCATCCGGTATTCACAGCCGCGAAAACTTCCTACCAGTTGGAAGATGGCAAGGATAATCTGCAGGTTGACCTGACCCTGAAGACCGACAAAGCCGATATCACCAAGCGTTACACTTTTGAGCGCGGTGGATATCAGGTATCTGTCGACTATCTTATCCACAACACGTCTGACCAGACGTGGCGTGGTAACTTCTACGGTCAGCTGAAGCGTGATAACTCGAAAGATCCAAGCAGCGAGTTCAGCAGCAAGACGACAATTAACACCTATCTGGGTGCCGCCGTTCGCAGTAACGAAAAGCAGTACCAGAAAGTGGATTTTGACGATTTTGCCAGCAAGCCGTTCAAGGAAACGGTGGAAGGGGGTTATGCCGCGATTCTGCAGCATTACTTCGTTGTCGCCTGGGTACCGGGTCAGGAACAGCAGAACACTTACCAGACACGCGTCGTTAATGGAAATAACATTATCAGTGTCGTAGAAACTGCGGTTGAAGTGAAGCCGGGTCAGGCCGGAGTTGCGGGCGCTATTCTGTATGTCGGTCCGAAGAACCAGGAAGTGCTGGCGAAACTGGCTGATGGCCTGAACCTGACCATCGACTACGGTATTCTGTGGTGGTTCGCTAAGCCGTTGTTCGAACTGTTGAAGTTCCTGCACTCCATCCTGGGTAACTGGGGCTGGAGCATCATCGCGCTGACCGTGATTGTTAAAGCGGTATTCTTCCCGCTGTCTGCGGCCAGCTACCGCTCCATGGCCAAGATGCGCAAGCTGTCGCCCAAGCTTCAGGCGCTGAAGGAACAGTATGGCGATGATCGCCAGAAGATGTCCCAGGCGATGATGGAAATGTACAAGAAGGAGAAGGTCAACCCGATGGGTGGATGTCTGCCGATTCTTGTTCAGATGCCGGTCTTCATTGCCCTGTACTGGGTACTGCTGGAATCCGTGGAAATCCGCCAGGCGCCGTTCATCCTGTGGATACATGACCTGTCGCAGATGGATCCTTACTTCATCCTGCCGCTGATCATGGGTGCGTCTATGTTTGTTCAGCAGCTGCTGAGCCCGACGCCGCCGGATCCTGTCCAGGCGCGTGTCATGAAGCTGATGCCAGTGATCTTCACGGTCTTCTTCCTGTGGTTCCCGGCCGGTCTGGTTCTGTACTGGGTTGTGAATAACCTGCTGTCCATCGCGCAGCAGTATTACATCACCCGCAAGATCGAGGCGGATCCCAACGCCTGACGTTGAACAGGATTTGCTTTACCCTAAAAGGCGTGGTCACTAGACTACGCCTTTTTTATTGGCTCCGATTTTTCCCGTCACGACACCATGACCCATCCCGATACGCTCCAGACCAGTTCCGATACCATTGCCGCCCAGGCCACCGCTCCCGGACGCGGTAGCGTCGGCATCATCCGGGTTTCAGGTCCGCTTTGTCGTGACGTTGCTTCCGCTTTAGTCTCGGAAACACTGAAACCTCGTCATGCGCATTACCTGCCATTTCTGGATGAAGACGGTTCGGTGATTGATGAAGGGCTTGCGCTGTTTTTCCCCGGCCCGAACTCCTTCACCGGTGAGGATGTTCTGGAATTACAGGGCCATGGTGGGCAGGTCATTCTGGATATGTTGCTGCGCCGGATTGGTAAGCTGGGTGTTCGCATGGCGCGGCCGGGCGAGTTTTCGGAAAGAGCTTTCCTGAATGACAAGATGGATTTGGCTCAGGCCGAAGCTATAGCGGATTTGATCGACAGTGCGTTTGAGCAGGCTGCCAGAAATGCTGTGCGCTCTCTTCAGGGAGCATTTTCGAGCCGGGTTCAGGCGTTGGTCGAAACCTTGATTCAGCTGCGCATCTATGTGGAAGCGGCGATTGATTTCCCGGAAGAGGAAATTGATTTCCTGTCTGACGGCAAGGTTCAGAATGACCTGAACGCTGTAATGGCGAAGCTGGATCAGGTTTTCAGTGAAGCGCAGCAGGGCGCGATTATGCGGGAGGGGATGACAGTTGTTATCGGCGGCCGTCCGAATGCGGGAAAATCCAGTCTTTTGAATGCTCTCGCTGGACGTGAAACGGCGATTGTCACGGATATCGCTGGGACAACCCGGGATGTTCTGCGGGAACATATCCACATTGACGGTATGCCGTTGCACATTATCGACACCGCCGGCCTCCGTGACAGTGATGATCGCGTTGAACAGATCGGTGTTGAACGCGCTTTCCAGGAAATAGGACAGGCTGATCGTGTCCTATTGATGGTTGACGCCAGCACCACGGATTCCTGTGATCCGCACACTATCTGGCCTGAATTTGTGGATAAGTTACCGAAAGGCGAAAAGATCACCATTATCCGCAACAAGATCGACCTGACCACGGAAACGGCAGGTTTAACCGAGCATAACGGCGTAACTGTGATTCATTTGTGCGCCCAGACCGGTGATGGCGTAGATCACCTCCGCGAACATCTAAAAGCGTGTATGGGCTACACCGGAACCCTTGAAGGTGGCTTCAGCGCCCGTAGAAGGCACATAGAGGCCCTTGAGCAGGCAAAAGAGTATCTGGATAAGGGGAAAGCTCAATTAAACGGCTATGGCGCTGGAGAGATCCTGGCGGACGATCTACGACAGGCACAGAAAGCGTTGGGAGAAATCACGGGCGAGTTTTCCAGCGATGATCTGCTGGGACGAATTTTCTCGTCATTCTGTATCGGAAAATAATTACCTTACAAGATTCCCGGAATTGCACCGTAAAAAATTTATAACACATTGATTGTATGAGTTTTTTATATACTGTATCGGGAAGTAAGTACCGGCTTACTGGTGGAAATACCAGTTCACGAAAAACACACTCATGATAGTTGTGATCAGGCCGCCAAAGGTTATCCAAAACTGGCGGCTTAAGCTGGCCATCTCTGTTCGGACGCCTGCGATTTCTTTATGCAGGTCTGAGCGGACATCGCTGATCTCGTGTTTGAGTTCGTGATACCGCGACTCCGTTGTCAGTTGAACCTGTAGAATCGCTTCCTGCAGCATCAGAATATCTTTCTTGCTGGCATTATGATCCGGATCCAGTGAAAGACTCACGTCATAAGCCAGCGTTTCATCGATACCAACACGTTTGAGCTCTTCGTACAGCGATTTACTCATGCAGCCTCCATGGGTCGAGCAGCAAGCATAGACCAGATTGGAGCAGTGACCATGGGGTAAGGCATTACTTTGGCTGGCGATCCTTTATAACCATAAAATCAAAGTGCTTCTCGGAATGAATCAGCTGATAACGTTGATCAAGCCAAAGTCTCAGTCTGTCTGTGTAGGTATTTCCATACTTATCATTAGTTTTGTGAATGACCATTGCAGGAGGGTGTTCAGTAAACTGATTTCCAATCTCTAGAAGTGAGTGTTCACTATTGATGCTAACCCCAGCAAATAGATGTTTTGTAGGATTTTTTCTTCCTGAAAGGAAATACCATTGAGGATGAGATGGAAAACTGAAAATCGAGCCTGATGGTGTGGTATTTTCATCAATCAGGGCTAATAAACGCTGGTAAAACTCAGTTTCTTCAGTAGTAAGGTTGATTTGGGCACGGCCTCCCAGTCGAGAATCAGCCAAAAACTCTCCCGGCTGAGTCGTCACAAATTGAGCAAAGCTGCGCTCCCAAACAGGGGCAGCTACCAGCGTTGTCTGTGCCCCGACGGTTATGACCACTAATCCAACAAAACCGACTTTTTGCCATCGGGTTGGTTTACCCCATAACGAGAAACATGCCAGTAACAAGGGAGGTGTTGACCAGATCAGGTAGAGAGGAATTTCAAAATGAAGACTGGCCAGACCATAAAACGGGGCACAAACCACAAAAGCAGGCAATGCCTTTTGGCGATTGTCAGGTGAAAACTGAACAGCAAATCGCCGAGCAACCAACCACCCTGCAATACCAGGTACTAAAACAAAACCTATCCACGTCAGGTAATTGATGGTGCTGATTGTATTGGTGATTTGGCTAATCTCACCACTTACATTTACCAATAAGTCTGAATATCGCCAAGCCTCGATGAAAGGCATGGAAATCAAAGATAAAGGCAAAATCACAATATCCTGTAACCAGACTTGCCAGATACCTTTGCTGGATAAGTAAACAGCCAGAGGCAGGAAGGCTAGAAACAGTCCCAAGGAACATGAAATAAGAATGTTCCAGACTGTCTTTGCGTCAGGTCTTGCCTTCCAGATGGCAACCACTGCAATCACCAGTGCTGGAAAGGAAAACAGACTTAGTCCTGTCAGGTCACTCCGATTTATGCTGTATCCGGCAACGCCAAGAAAAGCCAGAAAGAGCAATAATCGTCCCCAAAAAGTATTTGTACGCGATGCTGTCTGACGTTGATGTTGTATTTGGGGATGACTCAATAGCCATATTATCATGCCACAACCGAACAAAATGCCGGAGAGGTGCCTGAACAGGACACACAATCCTATCATCAGCCCAAGCAATACGAGCTTGCCGGGGCGATCAAACAGATCTGTTTCTGCGGCAACACGAAAAGCGGCAATGGCAAAGAACAACGCATAAAGATTCGCTGTTGGATTGGCGCACGCTGGCATACCCAGAGATGTCACCAGTATCATCCCTAGCATGGCGGGTAAACGCCCAGAGTTTCGTAATAACTGCCAGACAAGCACACATTGAATGATCGAGAGAAAAAGTAGCGGATAGCGTAATGAGAGTGTTGTAACACCAAACAACTTCATTGCCGCAGCATTTACCCAAAGAATGTAACCGGGATGGATTTCATGAAAATCAACGTGGGGTGTTTCACCATTGAGGAAGCGCTCGGCTGTGTGGGCGTAATAGCCATCATCTGCACCGAGCCAGAAATCATCAAAACCGGTTAGCAGAAGAAACAGGCAGATCGCAAAGCCAAGGAAGAACGGCCAGTTTTCCTGAACGTTGAGGAGAAAGGCATTAAGCCGCGACATCACGACTTCCGTTCGATGGTGTCCTGCTCGAAACCGCGGGTTTCGTAGATCAGGTAGAGAGGTCTTTGCTTCACTTCCTCAAAAAGCCCGGCAAGGTATTCACCGATCATTCCAATGGAAAGCAGGATCACACCGCTGAAGAACAGGATCAGGGTTGCCAGTGTGGCAAAGCCCGGGAAATCTATGCCAAAAATCAGTGTTTTGAGGACGATATAAAAACCATAAAGAAACGCCATACAGGCGATTGCTGCGCCGGTAAAACTCCATATTCTTAATGGGGCACTGGAGAATGAAATAATGCCTCTTAGCGCACGGTTCAGCATCGGGAGCAAAAGCCATTTGGTGGAACCTGCCGCCCGTTGATCGGGGGTGTATTCCATGTAGGTGGCGGGAAAACCTATCCACTGGTAAAGCCCTGCCTGGTAGCGAGATCTTTCCGTCAGACGGAGTAAGGCATCGCAGGCTTTTCTATCCATCAGGCGAAAATGAGCGGCACTCTGAACCATTTCAAATGAGCAGATACGCTGCATGATCCAGTAGAAAACAGATTTTGCTGAGCGAACAAGCGGAGTTTCATCATTCCGATGCTTGCGGATCATGCAGACCATATCTGAACCTTTCCGCCAAGCATTGAGCATCTCGGGCAATAAGGCCGGTGGATGCTGAAGGTCGGCATCCATAATGCAGATAACCTGACCGGAGGAATGAGCCAGCCCTGCAGTAATGGCTGCATCCTGTCCGAAATTACGGCTCAGGCGTATAACACGTAATTCAGAAATATCACGGCAACGGTTAAGCAGAGTCGGACCTGTGTTGTCGGAACTGCCGTCATCCACACAAATCACTTCAATGGAATGGCATAGCTGCCGAACAACAGGTAGCAGGGTATCCAGCAAAAGATCGACACATTCTGCTTCGTTATAGAACGGGATGACGACTGAAAGGCTGCTCGGATCAGGTCTTAATGTCTTGTTGTCAGAATGGTTGGAATTGTCAGCGACGCTTCTACCGGCAGACGTATCATCCATGTCACGGTCAGCCCTTGAAAAAACGAGTTATATCGATTCATGCTAGTGAAAGATCCATAGAACAGCCACTTCAGACAACGCAGGGAGTCGCGGGTGTCACTGATCATTTTAGGGCGGGAAGTCTTTCGTTACGGGATTGTGGGACTACTGTCTTCCGCTACGCATTTTTTATCGGCATTGTATGCCATCGAAATTCTGTTGTTCTCACCAATGGTTGGTAATCTTGGTGCGTTTGCTAGTGGCGTACTGGTGTCTTATCTGGGAAATACGGTCTGGACGTTTGGCCACAGGCGTGGAGCCACCTTTTTCTCTGGTCAGCAGCGTTTCATACGCTATCTGTTAATGGTGACCTGTGGTTTTTTCTATAACGCGATTGGTATGTTACTTCTCTCTGAACGGACTGATTTCGAACCCATTACCTGCATATTTCTCATTGTGGTGAGCTGGCCAGCTATCAGTTTTCTTCTCTGTCGCTACTGGATTTTCAAGGTAGCCACTCTCTCGTAATCCTTCTTGTACGCATCCGTTACTTCACTTTTTTCTGTTATCTAACCTGTTGAAAAGTAGGCAGAAAACTACTCGGATAATCTATGGACGAATCCAGGAATAATTTTGAGCTGTGAGTAACTTGCCAGTTATACACAGGGTAGCGCACATCATAACCTTAGCTTCCTGACGTCAAGTACACAGAGTTATTCAATAGCTATCTTGTTGATAAATGTTATATTTTTTCTCTTTTCCACGTAAATTATCCACACTATAAATAACAACATAAACAAGAAAGAGATTAGATTGGATACTGAATATTAATTTATTTCTGTAATGACGGCAGTTACCGGCTGTGTAAAGGAAAACACCGGTTTTTTTTTTGATCAACCGACGGTATACTTGCGCGATTTCTTCAGGCAGCCATACATCTCGGCAACACTGACCGACGAAACGGAATTGAAACAACCAACAATGGTTTGCTGTCTGACTTTGAACTGATCAGACCCTTTATTAAGGCGGGACGAACTGCGTGGAATTTCCTGCACGGTTTGGCGTAATTGTTATTGGCGGCGGACATGCCGGCACAGAAGCGGCCCTGGCAGCCGCACGCATGGGTGTAAAAACCCTGTTGGTTACCCACAACATTGAAACGCTGGGACAGATGTCCTGTAACCCTGCCATTGGTGGTATCGGTAAAAGCCATCTGGTGAAGGAAATTGACGCCCTGGGTGGCGCAATGGCCATGGCGACCGATCGTGGTGGTATCCAGTTTCGCGTATTGAACTCCCGAAAGGGCCCCGCCGTCCGTGCAACCCGTGCGCAGGCTGACCGTATCCTTTATAAAGCCGCGATTCGGGAAACCCTGGAAAACCAGGAGAATCTCTGGCTGTTCCAGCAGGCTGTGGAAGACCTGATTGTTGAAGGGGATAAAGCGGTTGGTGTCGTCACCCAGATGGGACTGCGTTTTTACTCTGACACTGTTGTTTTAACCGCAGGAACATTCCTTGGCGGCGTTATCCACATCGGACTGGAAAATTATTCAGGTGGTCGTGCCGGTGATCCGCCTTCTATTGGTTTGGCCAAGCGTTTGCGGGAACTACCATTCCGTGTAGAACGGCTGAAAACCGGAACGCCGCCGCGAATTGATGCGCGTTCTGTGGATTTCTCTGTGATGCAGGTGCAGCCAGGCGATACGCCGGTGCCAGTGATGTCGTTCATGGGGTCTGTTGAAGATCACCCTGAACAGATCAGCTGCTATATCACGCATACCAATGAGCGCACCCACGACATTATCCGTGGTGGCCTGGATCGTTCGCCGATGTATACCGGTGTGATTGAAGGCATTGGTCCCCGTTACTGCCCGTCGATTGAGGATAAAATCCAGCGTTTTGCGGATAAAAACTCCCATCAGGTGTTCATTGAGCCGGAAGGTTTGACAACGCACGAGTTGTATCCGAACGGGATATCCACAAGTCTGCCGTTTGATGTGCAGCTGGCACTGGTCCGTTCCATCCGTGGTATGGAAAACGCGCATATCTGCCGACCGGGCTACGCGATCGAATACGATTTCTTCGATCCCCGTGACCTGACCAGCTCTCTGGAAACCAAATTTATCGATGGTTTGTTCTTCGCCGGACAGATCAACGGAACCACCGGCTACGAAGAAGCAGGAGCTCAGGGGCTTCTGGCAGGCCTTAACGCTGCTCTGAAGGCCCAGGGCAAGGAAGCATGGTGTCCGCGCCGTGACGAGGCTTATATCGGCGTTATGGTGGATGATCTGATCACCAACGGCACGACCGAACCGTATCGTATGTTCACAAGCCGTGCCGAATACCGCCTGATCCTGAGGGAAGACAATGCCGATCTGCGTCTGACCGAAAAAGGCCGTGAACTAGGTCTGGTGGATGACCGTCGCTGGCAGGCTTTCTGTGAAAAACAGGAAGGGATCGCAAAAGAAACGGCGCGTTTGTCCACAACCTACATTCATCCGAAAACCGCAGCAGCGGAACAGGTGAATACAAAGCTGGAAAATCCCATTGGCCGGGAATACAGCCTGCTGGAACTGCTAAGAAGACCGGAACTCGTTTACGATGATGTGGCGTCTCTGAACGGCGAGACTGTGGATAACCGTCAGGTAGCGGAACAGGTAGAAATTCAGACTAAGTATCAGGGCTATATCGAACGGCAGACTGAAGAAATTGATCGTCTGCGTCGCCATGAAGAAACCCGTCTGCCGGCGGATTTTGATTATGACGCGATTTCAGGTCTGTCCAACGAAGTACGGATCAAGCTGAAGGATATCCGCCCGGAAACACTGGGACAGGCCAGCCGTATCCAGGGTGTAACGCCTGCAGCCATCTCGCTTCTGCTGATCTACCTGAAAAAACGGTCGATCATCAACGAGAGACAGCGGGCATAATCTGCTGTTTCCATGAGAAAAGGGTGCATTTGCACCCTTTTTTATTGCATGTTCCGCCCTGATAAAGCCTGCAAATAGAAAGAATACAGAAAAAAATAAATGTGTTTTTTGCCTGAAATGCCCTTGAATTATCTAAAAAATAACTGATTATTTAGTGATTTTTACTGAAAAACAAACAAATTTTGAGACTGTTTATACGCGTAAAACAGGGCGAAAAAAATTTCCCTGTTAAAACATAAATGTTTTAAAAAATAAACGATAAAAATCGTTTAGTTTAAGAGTGATCAAAAAAGGAATTTCGGTGCTTTTACAGGTTGGCGGATGAAAAGTGAGGGATTGCAACAGAAATAGCCTTTAGAAGACGATTGATTTGTATAGATCAAAACTTCTGAAGGATCAGACATGTCGGCAACCCCATC
>MUIA01000053.1 GCA_002084115.1 Oceanospirillales bacterium LUC14_002_19_P2
GATATTGTGGATTGTTGCTGCAATGCCTGGAATAAACTGTGTAGCGAGGCTGGACGGTTGTTCAGTTTATGCTCTCGCCAGTGGGCACTTATGCAGTAGTTAGAAAAGGCGATTGGTATGAGGCTATCTGCACAAACCAACAGAAAGAAAACCCCGCTATAAAGCGGGGTTTTCTATTATCAACGATGGGCGAAAGTGATTCAGTGATGATCAGGCAAAATGCCGAACCTCACCTTCACCCTCAACATTCTCGATACAACGGCCACACAACTCAGGATGTTCCTCACTGGTACCCACATCTTCACGACGATGCCAGCAGCGGACGCACTTCTCAAACGAGGAAGCCTTAACCGCGACCTTGAGACCTTCAAGTTCGGTGGTATAAGCATCGGTTGCGTCAGCCAGCGGCGTAAGGTCTGCGCGGGAGGTGATCAGCACAAAGCGCAATTCATCACCCAGCGCAGCCAGATCCTGCATTAACGCCTCATCCGTAAACAAGGTCACTTCGGCTTCCAGACCACTACCGATTACGCCGACATTCCGTGCTTCTTCCAGGGCCTTGTTGACTGCGGTTTTCGCCGTCATGATCCGCTGCCAGAATTCACGATTCATGGTCGGATGCTCCAGCGCGTGCAAGCCTTCATACCAGGTTTCGGTATGGATGGATGCACTGCGCTCACCCGGCAGCTGCTGCCAGATTTCATCAGCCGTAAAGCTCAGGATTGGCGCAATCCAGCGTGCCAGCGCCTCAACGATGTGATACATCGCAGTCTGGCAACTGCGACGCGCCAGGCTGTTCGCCTGGGTGGTGTACTGGCGATCCTTGATGATATCCAGATAAAAACTGCCCAGATCCAGCGCACAGAAGTTCTGCACCTTCTGGTAAACATTCAGGAAGTTGTACTTCTGGTAGCTGCTGACGATCTCCTGTTGCAACTGCAGGGCGCGATCAACGGCCCAGCTGTCGAGCGGCAGCATCTCGGATGCAGGCACGCAATCGGTTGCCGGATCAAAGCCGTTCAGGTTGGACAGCAGGAAGCGAGCGGTATTCCGGATACGGCGATAGGTATCAGAACTCCGCTTGAGAATCTCGTCAGAAACGGTCATCTCTGCGCTATAGTCGGTCGCGGCAACCCACAGGCGCAATACATCTGCTCCCAGTGAATTCATGACTGATTGCGGTGCAATGACATTACCAATGGACTTGGACATCTTGCGTCCCTGACCATCCACCGTGAAACCATGGGTCAGCAGGGTTTTGTAAGGCGGAACATTTTTGATGGCGATACCGGTCTTCAATGAAGACTGGAACCAGCCACGATGCTGGTCAGAACCTTCCAGATAGAGATCCGCCGGGAATTGCAGGTAATCCCGTGCATCCAGTACTGCCATGTGTGTCACACCGGAATCGAACCAGACATCCAGCGTATCTGTGACTTTGATGTAGTTTTCCGCATCTTCTGCAGACAGCAACTCAGAGGGTTCCAGATCAAACCAGGCGTCCATCCCCTCTTTCTCAACCCGCAGAGCCACCTGTTCGATCAGCGCCGGTGTATCCGGATGCAGCTCTTCGGTGTCCTTATGGATGAACAAGGCAATGGGCACCCCCCACGTCCGCTGACGGGAGATACACCAGTCCGGGCTGCCTTCCAGCATCGCTTCCATGCGGTTGCGGCCCCATTCCGGGGTGAAGTTGACATCCTTGATGGCTTCTTTAGCGCGTTCCAGCAGACCGTTCTTTGTCATGCTGATGAACCACTGCGGTGTCGCCCGGAAGATCAGCGGCGTCTTGGTTCGCCAGCAGTGTGGATAGCTGTGTTGGAAAGATTTCTCATGCAGCAGACGGCCTTTCTCCATCAGCACTTCCACCACATGGCGATCCACTTTGTAGACGTGCTCACCTGCAAACAGCTCGACATTACTGCGGAAGTTACCGTTGTCATCAACGTAGTTCAGGGTGCCCAGGCCATACTTACGGCCTACATTAAAGTCGTCAACACCATGGTCAGGCGCGGTATGAACACAGCCGGTACCAGCATCCAGCGTGACGTGATCGCCCAGCAGGATCGGCAACTGCTTGTCATAGAACGGGTGGTTAACCGTCAGGTTTTCCAGCGTCTGGCCTGTTGTGGTTGCCAGTACAGTGTAATCTTCCACGTTATAACGCTGCATGATGGACTCCAGCAGCCCTTGTGCAACGATCAAACGCTCAGCCCCCTGACCGGCATCACACTGAACCAGCACATAATCCAACTCGGCACCTAGGGTAACCGCCTGGCTTGAAGGCAATGTCCAGGGCGTGGTGGTCCAGATCACAACAGAGACCGGACCTTCGCCCTTATCACCACCGAATGCAGCCAAAAAATCAGCTTCATTGCTGACAGAATAACGGACATCAATAGCCAGAGAGGTCTTGTCCTGATATTCCACTTCCGCTTCTGCCAAAGCGGATGCACCGACAACACTCCAGTAGACCGGCTTATAACCTTTATGCAGATGGCCATTCTCCGTCACCTTGCCCAAAGCGCGGATGATGTCAGCTTCAAACCGGTAGTCCATGGTCAGGTAGGGGTTGTCCCACTCGCCCAGTACGCCCAGACGTTTGAAATCCTCACGCTGTCCGTTGACCTGCTTGGCCGCATATTCACGGCACTTCTTGCGGAAAGTCTTCACGTCCACTTTCACGCCAGCCTTACCGACTTTCTGCTCCACCTTATGCTCAATCGGCAGACCGTGACAGTCCCAGCCCGGCACATAAGGCGCGTCGTAACCACTCATGGTGCGGGACTTGACGATGATGTCCTTGAGAATCTTGTTAACCGCGTGACCAATGTGAATGTCGCCGTTCGCATACGGAGGGCCGTCATGCAGAATAAACTTGTCCCGGCCGGCAGATGCCTTGCGGATCTCACCGTACAGATCCATGTCGTACCAGCGCTTGAGCATCTGCGGCTCGCGCTGCGGCAGGTTGGCTTTCATGGGAAAGCCGGTTTGGGGCAGGTTTAACGTCTGTTTATAGTCACTCATCTGTTATCTACCAGCATTGACATCATCACATCGGTCACAGGCAGTCCGGTACAGGACTCCGGCACGCTCTGACTGCAACAGAGTCCGTGTTCACATTAAGCGGAATGCAGCCGTTCAAAAACAGCAATGGGGATTGCACCATAAAAAGTACAATCCCCGTCATAGTGGAACCTCACATTCAGGCAAGGTTCTCGAGAATTTATTGCTTGGGGCGATAAACTATTGGCCGTTCAAAAGCGCCCGAGCCTGAACTATATCATCTGCAATCGCTGCTTTCAGGTCGGCGATGGACGGGAAGGACTGCTCATCACGGATTTTATGAAGAAATTCCACCTGAATCCGCCGGCCATAGAGATCACCCTGATAATCGAGCAAGTGTACCTCCAGTCGTGCGCCCTGTCCCGCAACGGTTGGTCGGGTGCCAATATTGGCCACACCGCTGTACACCTGATCCAGACCATGCACCCTGACGGCAAAGACGCCTCGAACCGGCAACGATTTGCGTTTGAGCACAATATTAGCGGTCGGCACGCCCATGGAACGCCCCAGGCGTTGACCGTGGCTGACTTTACCGGAAATCAGCCAGGTACGCCCCAGTAGCGTGTTGACACCGACAAAGTCACTGGCTCCCAAGGCCTGACGGATACGCGTACTGCTGACACGTGCGTTATCCTGCATGACTGTCCGGGTGTGATCCACAGTGAAGCCGTATATCTGACCAGCCGTTTCCAGCCGGGCAAAGTTACCGGCGCGATCACAACCAAAGCGGAAATCATCACCCACCACCAGGTGGCGGACAGCCAGAATATCGACCAGCACTTTCTGGATAAATTCATCCGCTGTCAGGGAACGAAATGCTTCATTAAAAGGAAGACACAAAACGGTATCAACCCTTTCGACTGCCAACACTTCAAGCTTGTCGCGCAGGGTATAAACCCGGGCAGGAGCCTTGTCTCCTGTAAAAAACTCCCTGGGCTGCGGCTCAAACAGGACCACGCAAGCGGGCAGGTTAAGTGACACGGCCTTCTCCCTGACCTGAGCCAAGATATCCTGATGCCCCAGGTGCACCCCGTCGAAGTTGCCGATGGTCGCGACACAGCCCTGTGGCAGTGGCTGAATGTTCTGAAAGCCCCGTATCAACTGCATTGAAAAGTAGTCCGACCCTGTTCCGTGATGCGTTATAAAGCGGGGTTATGATAAAGGTCAGTGGCGCTGACGGCAAAGCGAAATAACATCTTCACATAATTATGAACTCAAGTTACGCACAAGACTGAAAATACGGCATTATTGGGTGCTTTTACAGCGGAGTTTTTCAAGATAGTTGTCCCGAATACTGATTTTTAGGCCACCTGTTTCTCGCGATCTTCGACCCCGGATATTCGCTCTGGATTAAGTGCAACTGGGCCTACAGGCTCCCAGTTC
>MUIA01000372.1 GCA_002084115.1 Oceanospirillales bacterium LUC14_002_19_P2
GGCTTTCCAGCCCCAAAGCTTTTGCTACACGCTTCAATGTATCAAGCGTAAACCCATTATTTTTCTCAAGACGCATGATAGTGGTGTGATCCATCGTCTTGCTTTCCGTCACGCAACGTTCAGCCAGTTCTCGCATGGACCAGCCTTTTTCCTGTCGCAGGCGGCGGACATTATCTCCCGGTATCGCCATATATTGCGGGCCTTTCTCTTCTGGTTTGTTTACTGCACCAGTTTCCCGCACCGGTTGAAATCTGTATACGGCGGCTGTTGCACCGTTATTCACCGGTTTAGATTCCCGTTTGTGTGCACTCAATACACCAGAATAGTCGATAATGAGGGCTTGTGAGGCCATGTTAATCACTCCCTTTCAGCATCTTCTTAGACAGAAACCGCGTCCGGCGGTAGTGACAGCGCTACGTAAACAGCTGGACGTTGACCGTTCCACCTTATACCGATGGGCCAAAGGCGAACCATATCCGCCTTATCACATGGCCAAAAAAATCATTCAAATCCTGGCAGAAAATTGTGTCGTCATGGATTTCAACGGGATTTACAAACCCAGCCTGCCAGAGGATGACAATCAATAATGGACTGGCCAAGAACTTCGGATGAATTGCGGGATCTTGCAGGGCTGCTGCTGACACTGGTAGGCGGTCGACGGGATACGGCACCCCGTTATTACAATTTCGTTCCCAAAGGAGAGACGGAAGCAGTCAAGGGCTGGGCGCCCTGGCGCGGGCGGTGTATCCCTGACGATTATCAGCTGGGTGAAGGTGAGCGGGATACGCAAAGGGATGGCCGACGGCATTTGCTGAAGCCCCTGGATCTGGAAGCCGTATCCCTGCATCTGGCAGGCCGGGAGCGGCTTGGTGTTTATCCCATTGATGATTCAGAACAGGTGCAATTCCTGGCGGCGGATTTTGATGATCATGACGGGACGCTCCCCCCTGAAGCCGTTTGGCGTGAGGTCAAAAACTTCTGGGAGGTCTGCGACGGTCAAGAGTTTATTGCGCATATTGAACGGTCAAAGAGTGGCACCGGCTACCACGTTTGGCTTTTCTTTGATGCACCTATTCCTGCCGCCAAAGCCAGGGCTATCGGGCGTTACCTGATGGAAGAGGCTGGCACCATTGATGAAAACGAAGACTTCTCCACTTTTGATCGGTTTTTTCCTAATCAGCCTTACCTGACAGGCAAAGGGTTTGGCAACCTGATTGGCCTGCCTATGTGCGGCGGTAAGAATTATGCCGACGGTTTGAATGCCTGGGTAAACCCTGAAACGGGCGAGACTATCGGCGACGGCCCAGCCTACCTGCAGGATGTTATGTCAAGGGGGCGTAATCCGGCGGTGGAAGTGGACAAAGCGCTTGATGATTGGGGTATTACTGACCGGATTGAAAAGCGTGAGGATATGCCCGAATTTAAGGAGCGCGACGGCGACGAAAAACTAGGCACGTTGCAAGAGCTGGAAACCGTTATCCAGCGCTGCGCGTTCATGCAATGGGCAACAGCACCAGAGAATCAGCCCGATGTCCCCGAACCGTTGTGGTACGCGATGATAAGCAACGGTTCCCGGTTTGATGCGGATGAGCGTCTGCATGACGCCAGCTGTAACCATGGGGGTTATTCGCATAAGGAGTGCCAGGACAAGATTGCCCACACCCGTCGTGGGCATCCCGTCGGTTGTGCGGTTATCAAGAAGGATGGTTTTGCTGGTTGCCCCGGTAATGGTTGCCAGATGCCAGACGGGCGTACCGTCAATAGCCCTGCGGGACTCGCTTACTGGATTAATCGCCGTCCTTCGGTGGATAGTTATGATCCGGTCAGAATGCCCAATGATTCCAGCCCTGTTCCCGACCCCTTTGACGGTGATCAACCGTTACCACCACCGCCAGAGGCTGACGGCCCGACAGTTGACGACGAGCCCGACGAGAAACCATGGTCGGAAGAGATTCCCCTTTATGACTGTAGTGGTATGCCCTGGCCCTACGTTGGTGAGGGCTGGGACATCAGCAATGACGGCCTTCGCATGCCTGCGCGACCGATTAAGGATGCCAAGGGGAAAGTCGTTGGCATGGCGGAAGGTGACCGAATTGCCCTGCGGCCGATTTGGGTCCATGCCATTACAAAGGATATGTTCGGTACCCGTGGCGCAGTGATCAAGTTCTTTGACTATGACTGGGTGCTTGAAACTGCCTTTATCCCACTGCGGCGGCTGAGTGAGGCGGGCGGCAAGCTGGGTATGGAATTACGTGATCAGGGAATGCCCCTGGTTGCCGGTAAGGAAAAGTGGGTGTGTCGTTACCTGGATGACAGCGCCAATTCCTGCATCCGTCGAGCGTTGACCGCTAACAAGCTGGGTTGGTTTGATGCGCAGAAAAAACCGGTCTTTGTTTTGCCTGAAACCATCATCGGTGACGCTGAGAATGGCAGCGTTTTCTTTCAAACCAACAATCAGCAGGACACGGCCTGTATTAGTTTTAGCGGCACCCTGAATAGCTGGATTGATCGGGTGGCCAAGCCCTGCACCGGAAATCCCCTGTTAATGTTTGCTGCCCTGTGTTCACTGGCGGGGCCTTTTCTCAAGTTGTGCCGGGGCGAATCCGCCGGGTTTCATTTTTACGGTGCCACTTCTGGTGGGAAAACCACACTGCTACAGGTTGCCGCCAGTGTCTGGGGTGATGGCACTGACCCACAAGAAGGCGCCGATCATACCAGTATCCGGAAATGGCACTCCACTGGTAACGCTCTGGAAGCTACCGCGCAAATGCACAATGACATGGTGTTGTGTCTGGATGAGGTGGGGCAGGTTGAGCCGGGCGAGCTGGGAAACATTATCTACATGCTGTCCGGTGGTCAGCCTAAAGGACGTAGCCAGATTGAGGGCGGCCTCAAGAAGCAGGTGACCTGGCGGTTGCTGTTCCTCAGTAATGGTGAAATGACTGTTGGGCAGATCCTGGCTCAAGCGGGTCAGGCTGAAAAAGGCGGGCAGCGGCACCGTTTGCCGGATATTCCTTGTGATAACCCCTATGGCGATGGCTCAGGTGTAGTGATTAACAGTCAAGGTAAGCCGGTGAAGCCTTTTGTTGATGACCTGAAGGCAGCCTGTGGTGAAGTTTTCGGGGTGGCCGGACCCGCTCTCACGGGTTGGCTAATTGGGCGAATAGAGAGGGAAGGGTTCTTTCCCTTTTCCGGGCGTTTGCGTGATCAGCTTTCAGATCTTGAAAACAAATTACGTGAAGGTATCGACCTGCCGAACGACGGCGGGCGGGTGGTGCGCCGTATGGCCATTGTCTGCCTTGCCGGATTCTATGCCGCAAAAGCGGGTGTCACTCCCTGGACAATGGACGAGGTCTATAACGCGGTTGTGCATGTCCGCAATCTCTGGCTGAAGGAGTTGGGCGACGAAGTCAGCGAAGAAGATCGGGCCTTGGCCTACTTCCGGGCTCAATTGCTCCATAACCTGGCGCTATTTCGCAACATTGAGCATGAGGGCGAAATCAAAGACGCCATTGGCCTGCGCGGTAAGGGTCACATCATGCCATATACCCATTCCATGAAACAGCTGGCGGGTCCCTTTGATCAGAACATGATCCTGAAGGCGTTGCTGCGTGATGAGTTGCTTTGGGCAGAGTCTGGCCGACTGGCTCGGAAGTCTCCACGTATCAAGGGGCGCCAGGATCGGCCACGGGTTTACGCCATTAAAGACCGGTTCCTGGGTGAGCCTGACAGCACTATTGATGATCCCTGGGAACAAATCCACGAACCCGGTTTTTAACCGGGTCCCTATCCCTGAAAGCAGAAGCAATAACAGAAGGAGCGACCATGGCAGAGATGAAGCCAGTAGAAAAAATGGTGATTGTCACTGGCCAGTGGCAAGACCCGCAGTCCGGACAGACCAAATACCGGTATATGACTATCGGGAGGGTGTTTGAGCGATCCAACGGGCAGCGCGTATCACTGATTGATGCAATGCCCGTCGGTGAAGCTGCGAAAAACTGGAATGGATGGGTGAACTATTACCCGATTGATGAGCAGAGCGGGGGACAGCAGTGAGCAGGGACAGCAAATCATCTTATTACGACGCTGGCGGTATTGAGACGCTGGCAATCATTCGGGCCAAGCTGACATCAGAGCAGTACAAGGGTTTTTTACTGGGTAACAGCTTGAAGTACCAATGCCGGATGATGCACAAGCACGACGAGGTCGGGCGTATCCGTGATGCTGAGAAGGCGGCGAATTATTCGAAATGGTTGAAAGAAACAATGGAGAAAAAACAAAAATGAAACATGCAATGATTGATCTTGAAACAATGGGTAATGGCAGTCAGGCTGCGATTGTGGCCATTGGTGCGTGTTTCTTTGATCCAGTGAAAGGAACTGTGGGGAATACTTTCTATCAACCTGTTTCTTTGGAAAGCGCAGTGAGTGCAGGGTTGATTATGGA
>MUIA01000336.1 GCA_002084115.1 Oceanospirillales bacterium LUC14_002_19_P2
GACAAACCGGTTGCGGTTGTTTTGCCAAAAGAGGACAGAAGGTAGTCAGAGTACAGCTCAATCAGATCGTGTTTCATACCGGCAATAATGCCGTATTTTCAGTCTTGTGCGTAACTTGAGCTAGTAATTTTCATCGGGAATTCCTTCTTTTCCTTGGCAACACGGAGACTTGGCGATTTTATCAATGCCATCACAATCTACTAATAACATTTCCGCATAACTTAATAGCGGCAGGTTGGGGTTTGCATGGTGAGAGGGGCAGGGGTAGAGTGTGCGCTGTTCAGCTGACATTGTCAGCGCCCAAGCACGACCAGAACAACACTGGCAAAACAGTATAAATAGTACAAAAACAGAAAAATCAGGAGTCGTTGTGGAAATAGCCTGCCTGGATCTGGAAGGGGTACTGGTTCCCGAAATCTGGATCAAATTCGCCGAACAAACCGGCATTGATGAACTCAAAGCCACCACCCGGGATATTCCCGATTATGATGTGCTGATGAAACAGCGCCTTAAGCTGTTGGAACAGCATGGTCTTGGGTTGCGGGAAATTCAGGCCGTCATCGCGGAGATGGCACCACTGCCCGGAGCCCGTGATTTTATCGACTGGCTGAGGGAACGATTCCAGGTCGTTATTCTTTCCGATACTTTTTACGAATTTGCCCAGCCGCTGATGCGTCAACTGGGATTTCCAACGTTGCTCTGTCATCGTCTTGAAGTGGATGAAAACGGTAAGGTGACTGACTATACGCTTCGCCAGAAAGATCCGAAGCGGATGTCAGTGAAGGCATTCCATGGTTTGAACTATCGGGTGATTGCTGCCGGTGATTCCTACAATGACACGACGATGCTGGCCGAGGCCGATGCGGGCATCCTGTTCCATGCGCCGGATAATGTCATTGAGGAATTCCCTCAGTTCCCGGCCGTCCATACCTTCCATGATCTGAAGATGGCGTTCTGTCAGGCCAGTGTTCGGGATATTCCTCTGCAATAACAGGCTGATGGACGGGTAGGGCTAGAGCGCTACCCGTTCGGCTTCCATGCTTTCCAGCACATTCATCAGGTTTCTCACCTTGGTGATGGATTCCTGGTATTCCATCTCGCAGTCGGAATCTGCCACGATACCGCCGCCACCCCAGCAATGAATCTGCTGGCCATCGGCGACGAGTGTGCGTATGGCAATATTGGTATCCATCCGACCGTGGCTGCTGATATAGCCAATCGCGCCGCAATACACGGAGCGTAGGACCGGTTCTAACTCGCGAATAATCTCCATCGCACGAATCTTGGGTGCGCCGGTGATGGAGCCACCGGGGAACGCATCGCGCAGTAACATCAAGTTGTCATGGCCTTCCGCCAGCTGACCGGTCACTGTGCTGACCAGATGATGGACGTTGGCGTAACTTTCCAGACCAAACAAGACAGGGACTTTAATCGAACCCGGTTTGCAGTTGCGACCCAAATCATTGCGCAGCAGATCAACGATCATCAGGTTTTCTGCCCGGTCCTTTTCACTGGTCAGCAGCTCTGCAGCTGTAGCGATATCTTCATCTGTATCGCGGCCGCGTGGACGTGTGCCTTTGATTGGGCGAGTTTCCACTTCTCCATTGTCGGACCGCAGCAGGCGTTCCGGCGAATGGCTGAGTACTTTGAGTTCTTCAAAATCCAGAAATGCGGCAAATGGCGTCGGGCTGGCTGATCGCAACGCCAGATAAGCTGACCACGGGTCACCCTGGTAGTCGGCAGAAAAACGTTGAGTCAGGTTGACCTGATAGCAGTCACCGGCAGCAATCCAGTCCTTGATATGCTGGAAAGCATTTTGATACTCGAAAGGCGACATGCTGGCAGAGAAGGGTGTATTCAGATGGAACGCTGAAGAAAATACTGTTGCCGGTTTATGCAGTCGCTGTTCAATACGGTGGCGTTTTTCTTCTGACATATCCGGATGCGCCACCAGCCAGGTTCTGCCGGTATGATGATCCACCACCACGGCCCACAGGTAGAGCCCCACCAGCATGGACGGATGCGATGACCGGCGCGGTTTGATTCGACCTGGCTCCAGACTTTCATTCAGCTCATAACCCCAGTATCCGGCCAAACCACCTGTAAACGGCATTTGTTGACTATCTACAGGAGAGGGCAGTGCTGCATGCAGTGTTTCGAAAGGCGCAGTGGTCAATGGTTGCCAGGTGTCGCTTGTTGACGGCTTGCACCAGGTGATGCCGTCTTTATGACGGTACAGGTTTTCCGGTGCGGCAGTCAGGATATCGAACCGGTAACGGTAGTCGCCGCTGGAGCGGGCCACACTGTCGAGCATTAGCGCATTGCCCAGCGGCCGAAGACGCTCAAACCACTGGACGGAATCCGTCAGGTGCGGCAGTTCGGTGATGGAAAGGTGTTTCATGGAAGTGTTTCACTGCGGTTTGGCCGGCATTGTATACCGGATGCCATGCGTTCAAAAGGAAGCAATGCCCATTCTCACTGACATACCGCAATGCATTGCCCAAACCAAACGACAATATCCAACTAACGAAGGATGAGTGCGGTCTAAAACATTGACCTCTTAGTCAATATTCAATGCTGTGTTGACACTTTGTTTACAAAGCTTGCACTTGTGTCCCAAAGCAGTTATAAAATTCCGCATACCTTGAACAGGTTGAGCCACAGCGCAGAATAATAAAACTGTTGTCCGGCAGGTTTAAAAAACGCCGGCAAAACAGACAGAACAATAAAGCAAGCATAATAAGAACAATAAAGCGGAAACCTCACAATGTTCAGAGACCCATCCTCAGACCGACACTCAGTCGACGCCCGGAACACCGAAGCCTTGGTCTGCGCCGGCAATGCCTGCCTCGCGGTCAGTTTGGCGGCCCTGTTCCTCTGGACGCTCTGGTAACCGCGGGTTCCGCAGGAATCCAATCGGCTTCGTGCGTCCGCCCTCAGTTGAGCCGTCGTGGAAGGGACGTGGAAGGCGGTCCGGGTCGCTCCCGGTCCGACATGCAATGTACACTGCATTGCAGTACAGGGAAGGCTAACGCCTGAACATGCAACTGGAGACTAATAATAATGAAAGGCCTTAAGAAACTGCCCCTGGCAATTGCCATCTCCTCAGTCATGGCTGCCACAGCCCAGGCTGAACTGAAAGCGCTGGAAGACGAAGCCATGTCTGAAATGACGGGGCAGTCTGGTATTACCATTGAAATGGAAATGCAGGCTGAAGTCGGTGCTGTGACTTATACCGATGAAGGGTCTATTCGCCTTGAAGGTATTACGCTTGATAACAATGGTGGTGCTCTGAATCAGACCATCGAGATTGATATGCTCGAGAAATCTGATCTGGCTGCTGGTCCGGGCGCTGCTACTAAGGCTGCGGGCGACGTTATCAAGGTTGGCATCAGTTCGATGGAAATGGATGTTGAAGTTGATGCGATCCGTACCGGTGATGCCAGCGCGGCCAGCTTGGGTCAGCTGAATCATGAAGATGTCGCCATGAGTGGTACTGAAATGTATGTGTATGCTCTCGATGGCAAGAAAGGCATTGGTGTTGATGCCGTAATTAACCAGTCCATTGGTCGTGTAAGTTTTAGGGATGTTGATGTTGCAGCCGATGGCACGGTTACAAATGGCGCATTAGATGGCGGTACTCTTGCACTTAATGATATCAAAGTTTCTACTCTGGATATGACTGGTACAGAAGTTACCGTCGTTGATGGTGCTGATAATCCATACGGTAATTTTGATGCTGTAAAGGTCACAATGCCAGGTATAAATAATGGATCTATCTCTGTAGGTGGCATTCAGGTTGGTAGTGCCACTGACGACACTTATGAGCAGTTCAATCAAACTATTGGTGCAGTGGAGTTGAATGGCCTGAATCTGGCCGGTACAGACATGTATGTTTATGCACCGGACACCGGTAGTGGTATCCGTGTTACTCAAACGATGAATTTCTCATTGGGCGAAGTAACCTATGTATCAGGTGTATTGGATAATGCAACTGCAGAAGCTTCTCAGTTGGCGATCATGACTGAATACAATATTGATGTTGATCAAAGTGGTAGCGTAGACGCTACTGATGTAGCGGCCCTTCCAACAGCAATGGCTCAATATGCTGCAGCTAATACTATTGATCCAAATGATCCTGCAACATGGGATGCAACGTATACTGGCATGTATACAGCTGATAAAGCGGGTAAATCATACTATAAGAGTACTGAGCTTGCTGGTGCGTCCGGAAGAACCAATGACGGTGTAGGCTCTTTGACACTGTCAAATGTTAACTTGACTTCAGATACTAGCACTATTGCCATTGGCTAAGTTACCCCTGATGGTTGGTTGACCTATACTCCCTGAACCATCCGGCTATCAGGGGATGACTGTTATGAATTCCAGGCTCTTTCAAAATTTCATTGATGCGATTTCGTTATTA
>MUIA01000306.1 GCA_002084115.1 Oceanospirillales bacterium LUC14_002_19_P2
CACCAGTCGCTTGATTACAGAACCCCTCAGGCAATTCACTTTGCATGAGGAACAATCAACCAACTACCAGGACTTAACTTAAATTTGTGGATTTACTGTCTTGATAGTGGGGTCCACCATATACAGCATGCTTCTCCACCGCCTGCAGCACGGCATGCACATTATGACGAAGATGGTCTGGATTAATCGTTCCCAGCACCGCTGCAGAGACACCCGCATGGGAGAACACAAAATCCATGCAGGTCTGTACCGGATCCTCACCATCGCTACAGAGATGGCCGCTGGCCAGTGCTTTCTTCACCAGGATGGCCTTACCATGATCCCGGGCATAATCCAGCACGGCACGCTCACCCTGCTCGTTGAGGTTCCAGGTCACCATGGCACAGTCAGACTGTTCCAACGCAAGAATGCCGCCTTCCACGGTCTTGGTCGACATCCCAGACGCTCGCACCAACCCTTCACGCTTCAACTGCGCCAGCACTTCCAGGCAGCCATAACGGCGGATAATATCCACATCGTCGCCACTGGAATGCACTAACACCATATCCAGATAATCAGTCCCCAACCGCTTCAGGCTGCGCTCGATGCTGAAACGAAGATGCTCCGGCGTGAAATCGAAACGGGATTCACCATTCTCGAACTCTTCACCCACCTTGGTACAGATCACCCATGATGCACGGTCGCCAGCAATCAGATGCCCCAATCGCTCTTCACTCGAACCGTAAGCCGGTGCAGTATCCAGCAAATTGATACCGAGTTCTCTGGCCAGTACCAGAAGACTTGCCGCTTCACGGTCATCAGGAATCCTGAAAGCCTCAGGGTATTTGACTTGCTGATCACGCCCCAACTTGACCGTACCAAAACCCACCGGTGAAATCGTCACACCGGTGTCGGCCACGGGTTTTCTCAGGTGCTCAATCAAAATAACCACTCCAGAAGGGGCCGGTGACAGTGGGCCGGGGGAGCGCTTCAGGCAGCGCTAACGCTTCATTACCTGAAGGTTCAATGTCAGCACCCTGCAGTTCCTTCACCACCTCATCACTGAGGTTCGGCGCCAGCGCCAGCTTGGTGGGCCAGGTAATCAGACCATTACCGACGGCCTTGCAATAGGCGGCATCCGGCCTTAATAGTTTACTTTGCTTAGGCTCCGCCCGGTTCACCCACAGGGTTGCCCACTGGGCATCTGAGAAATCAACCCAGGGCAGGAGTTTCTCCACTTCTTTTTTCGCGCGGGCAATCTGCTCGTCACTGTCACGCTTAACGCCGGACTCCGCAATATCCCCCCCCATGTACCAGACCCACTGGTCATCATCAGTCGGATGGCTGGTCACGGTCAGGCGCGGCACGATATCGGTACTGATGCAGTGAGCATAGAGTGGATAGGGGTGCTTATGCTTCATCATCACCATATGCAACGGACGCAGTTGCATTTCAGGTGATGTAACCCCCCAGCGCTGGAGAATATCCCCCGTGCCCTCACCGGCCGTGAGGACAAAGCGCCGGGCATGGATTTCATAGGTTTCACCACCGGCGGTGCATTCAATGGCGGTGATATCACCGTTCTCGCCAAAACGAATCACGCTGTCCTGATCCCAGTCGACTTTCAGTGTGCGATCTTCCAGACCCGCGATCAGTTCACTGACCACCGTTTCAATATCCAGCACACTTTCATTGAGTTTGTAGAGTTTCCCCTTGAAACCCGGGTCAGCGAACACCTTGGGAACCTCATCACGCTTGACCGGGTCAACCCGTCCACGTAACGCCTTGCTGGCAAAGAAGGTGGCCATTCGTGAGCCGAAACCGCCAGGCGTCCACATATACTGGTGATCAGAAAGAATACGTACACCGGTCAGATCGATTTCGCCTTCGCCATCCAGGCAGGCGCGCCAGCGGGCTGGCATGCCGGCGATACACTCTGAAGCCTCAGTCAGGTTTCCCGACAGTGCATACTTGATACCGCCGTGGATAATCCCCTGGGACTTGATACTCTGACCACCACCCAGTGTGGCGTTTTCGAGGAGAAGGGCCTTGTAGCCCATGTCGTTGAGGCGCCGGAACAGCCATAAACCAGCAATTCCGCCACCGATAATAGTTACATCAGTGTCGATGACGTGGGACATGATACTCATCAATTCAGGTTAGTTCGGGGGAGTATAAGCCTTCCCGCCAGCACGGGTCTATTGACACAATCCGGCCAACACCGGCGTCATCCAAGAAACCCATGGCAGAAGCACTGACAAATCACGATAATGGCTCATTTGCTGACAAATCGGTGACAAGCCGCAATGCCTCGACTGATTTATACCCTGGTTTATTATCTGTTATTACCACTGATCATTCTTCGCCTACTTTACCGGGCCTGGAAGGCGCCTGCCTATACCCGGCGCTGGAATGAACGGTTTGGTTTTTTCAAGGCACCTAACCCGCCGATGAAAAGTATCTGGGTGCATTCTGTCTCTGTCGGAGAAACCATTGCCGCCACCCCCTTAGTTAATGCCCTGAAAACCCGTTATCCCGATCATCGAATTGTCGTTACCACCATGACACCGACGGGATCAGACCGGGTCAGAGCAATTCATGGCGACAGTGTTTTTCATGTCTATGTCCCTTATGATCTGCCCGGCGCGGTAAACCGATTCCTGGACCGAATCACCCCGGAACTGGCCATCATCATGGAAACGGAACTCTGGCCCAATACGATTGCCGCCTGCCATAAACGACATATTCCTACCCTCCTCACTAACGCTCGCCTGTCAGAACGTTCAGCACGAGGTTATGCCAAGCTTGGGCCTTTAACACGCTGTATGCTTCAGCAATTAAGCTTTATTGCCGCACAGGCAAAAGATGACGCTGAACGCTTTATACAGCTGGGTCACCCCCGCTGCCAGACACTGGTGACCGACACCCTGAAATATGACCTGAATGTAGAAAAGACGCTGAGTGGCAAGGCAGAGGCGCTCCGTGCACACTGGTTGAGCGAACGTCCGAACTCAACAAAGATTCTTATTGCTGCCAGCACCCATAAAGGCGAAGAGGTGCAAATTCTTTCCGCATTTGAGAAGGTTCGAGAACAGCACAAGAACACCCTACTGCTTCTGGTACCCCGACATCCCGAAAGTTTTAACGACGTTCTTGCATTGATCACGAGCCAAAATCTGTCAGTGGCTCGTCGAAGCAATAATGAACCAGTGACCGCATCAACCGATGTCATTCTGGGGGACACCATGGGCGAAATGATGCTGCTGTTCAGCGCTTCTGATATCAGCTTTATTGGAGGTAGTCTGGTACCTATAGGTGGTCACAACCTGCTGGAACCTGCGGCCGTTGGCTTGCCGGTCATCAGCGGCCCTCACCTGTTCAACTTCGCGGATGTCGCCACCACCCTGAAAGCGGCCAGTGCACTTTTTGTGGTCAATACTCAGGAAGAACTGGCTGATACGATGATCGAACTGCTAGACGATGAACCCCTAAGAAAAAGCACTGGACAGGCAGGGCAGCGGGTCGTCGAACAAAACCGTGGCGCCCTGGAAAAGCAGCTGACACTGATTGCAAGCCTTATGCACTAACACCCTCCTCCCTCGGCGATGAGTTCTCTCATCGCCCGCTTCATCAAACTGTCACATTTACCTGCCAAGGTAGCCTCCGCTCGCGATATATCTGATTAAAACACTTACTCAACAGTTTTTATGCAAGATGGCTTATTTACGACTATGTTCCATCGCAACAACGCATTCTCTTGCTGAAAAAAACTGTGCATTGATGCTTTCAAAATCAAATCGTAAACATATTCCGGTTCAGATGGTGCTGATGGTTTTATCCTTCATATTCTCCACTGTCGGCACTGCTTCCACACTGCGCATCTATGGAGCATTGACAACCTATGGTGAATACCTGCAATCCCTTGAGGGCAACGCATTACCAGTACGCTCTACACACAAAAGTCTCATCTACCTGAATGCTGCCGATCCACTCTCAAAAAATGAACAATTAGACATTGAAGACATGCTAATAGACGGACATACACTGATGATTGATGGTACCGAGAGCGATTCGGAAGCCCTGCAGTCGATCAGTGCATTACTCGGTGGCGTAGGCTTGGGTGGACAAATCATTATGATCCACAAGCCCAAGGGGGAGTCGCCACAATATAAGCAGATCAGTGCCCCTGAATCAGACTACACAACCAAAAACTGGCTACAGACCATCATAAATCTTGCACAAGAAACCCTGGCATTAGAGGGGCAATGGATTCATCCTCCTGTACAAATGCGCGCACAACCGAATACCTATAAGCCTTCGGAAAGGCTAAGTTACCCCTTGTGGTTGGTAGCACCAATGTCCAATGATTTTCTCGAACATGCGTGCAGTCGTCAGCCTATGACGCTCTGTTAGAGCGCGCCGCCAAGCGAGGTAATGAGTCATA
>MUIA01000240.1 GCA_002084115.1 Oceanospirillales bacterium LUC14_002_19_P2
AACCCTCTCCCTGAAACTGAAGGTCAATCATTTTCAGCTCAGGGCGAAGATTTACATGACCGCTCTGCGGGCATCATTCGAGCAGCTAAGGTTATTCGTTACTGCGTAACTTGAGTAAATAAAAGGGCTGCGAAAAGTGCAGCTTTGTTTTGCATGGGTTCTATTGATTGAATGGAACCCGATAGCAGGGCAATGGCCAGCACACAAGTGGGGAAAAATAGTGTGAGCTGCTTGTCTATGGGCCAGTTGCGCAGTGTCTGTAACAGGTGTTGCATTATAAATAATTGGGTTGTTTTTATTGTTATTGTTCACAGGTACTTGGGGACTGTGAAAGATGCAGTTATCGACAGGGTTGTCGTGATTATATGAAAGTGGTCGTATAGAGGCAAAGGTAAGCAAGGCTATAGTCTGTTAGCGAGTCACTTGTACTGATGAATTGAGTGTCTGGTGACGGACTATTATTACTGCACAGAAATAAGTAGTGGACCCATACCACCATGCTGATTTCATGATAGTTGAATAATGTAGATATCAGTGTGCCGTCCTTATGATTTGCACCGGCCAATACCATCTGATAGCAATAAACGATGAATGACCGTGTCCGGGCAGTACAGGACAATCAGCTACCCCGTACTCTCAGGAGCGTGATACATGCCTGAAAATACCGTGCAAGATGTGGATTACAGTGATTCTCCCGACAGGGTGGCGCGTACACTGCTGCTGAACAGTGGCAATCCTAAAAGTAAACGACAAGAGTTGTTAGTTTATTTTCAGCAGACATTTGATCAGTACGAAACCCTGTTTGAAACACTGGCCTGTGAAGAAGCCTGGTACGAAAAAGCCATTCCTCTCCGCCACCCTCTGATTTTCTATTTTGGCCATACGGCGGCTTTTTTTATTAACAAGTTGATGACCGCCAAACTCATTTCGGAACGTATTGATCCTGATATTGAGGCTATTGTCGCGATCGGGGTTGATGAAATGTCCTGGGATGATCTGGATGACAGCCATTACCGCTGGCCTTCCGTGTCTGCGATGAAAGATTACCGCCGTAAGGTGCGGACGCTGGTCTCTGATTTCATTGCAACCATGCCATTGGATATCCCGATTACCTGGGAAAGTCCGGCCTGGATCATCATGATGGGAATCGAACATGAGCGGATACATCTGGAAACCTCTTCCGTATTAATCCGGCAGTTGCCTCTGTCGTATGTGAAACCGCACCCCTACTGGGAACCCTGCAGTGAGAGCGGAGATGCGCCGGAAAACCGGTTGGTGACGATTCCCGGACGCCACTTGCGGTTGGGTAAGGAGTACGATGACCCACTCTACGGCTGGGATAATGAATACGGCCGCTATGACGTTGAAGTGCCGGCATTCAGCGTCAGTGAGTATCTGGTCAGCAATGCTGAATTCAAGCAGTTCATGGATGCTGGCGGTTACGATAATGAATGTTGGTGGACGGATGAAGGCTGGGCTTGGGCGACATTCAGTGGAGCCCGCCATCCTGAGTTTTGGGTACCCGAGGGTGACGGGTACCGTTATCGAACCATGCTTGAAGAAATTGCCATGCCCTGGAATTGGCCGGTAGACGTCAATTGTCATGAGGCGCAGGCCTTTTGCCGCTGGAAGTCAGAAGTGACGGGGCGTCAGATTCAGCTGCCCAGTGAGGCGGAGTGGTATTGTCTCCGGGAAACAATTGATACTGACCAGCCCTGGTGGGACAAGGCGCCAGGTAATATCAATCTTGAATATTGGGCATCCGCCTGCCCTGTGGATGAATTCCGCACCGGTGAGTTGTGTGATGTCATTGGGAATGTCTGGCAATGGACGACAACGCCCATCGATGGCTTTGATGGTTTCTGTGTGCACCCCTGTTACGATGATTTCTCCACCCCGACGTTTGATGGCCGACATAACCTGATCAAGGGTGGCTGCTGGATATCCACCGGCAACTATGCGATCAGGGATTCCCGCTATGCTTTTCGCCGGCATTTCTTCCAGCATGCGGGCTTCCGTTACGTGGAGTCGACAGCGGTAGAAAACACATCAGCCAATCCTTATGAAACGGATGCCTTGGTCGCCCAGTATTTGGCCTTCCATTACGGCGAAACCTATTTTGATGTTCCCAACTACCCTGTCGCCTGTGCACAAATCTGCCGTGATTTGAGTCAGGAAAGTCCCCGAACCCGGGCGCTAGACCTGGGTTGTTCTGTAGGACGTACCAGCTTTGAACTGGCCCGTTGGTTCCAGCATGTAGATGGAATTGATTTTTCAGCACGGTTCATTTCAGCTGCTTCTGAGTTACAACAACGAGGCAAGATTCGCTATTTCGTACCGACGGAAGGGGAGCTGGGTGATTATTGTGTGGCTGATCTGGCGGAACTGGAGCTGAATGACATTGACGTCAACCGTATCAGGTTTACTCAAGGGGATGCCTGCAATCTTAAACCAATATACGACAATTATGATCTGGTGTTCGCCGGTAATCTGATTGATCGCTTGAATCATCCTGCACAGTTCCTCGGCATGATTCATGAGCGGATTCGCCCGGGCGGTTTGCTGGTACTGACATCGCCGTATACCTGGCTGGAAGACTATACGCCCAAAGGCAAGTGGCTGGGCGGAATTCGGGAAAACGGAGAAGTGCTTGATACTTATACCGGGCTGCACCGAATACTCAACACCCACTTCGAGGAAGTTCAGCCGCCGGTTGATGTGCCGTTTGTCATTCGCGAAACAGCCAGAAAATTCCAGCATACGTTGGCGCAGTGTACCGTCTGGCGTAGAAAGGCTTGAGGAAAAACGTGTTTCTTCAATAGCGCTATACCCATCGGCCCTTGATTTCATGCTGTTTTCAAGGGCCATTCCTGTAAAAGTGTTTTGCCAGCTATTCTGGCCGTTTCGTTATAAAATCCTGCACCTCTCATCCTGTTTTTCAGCCAGACTCTTACCATCCTGTCAGCGTTCTGATCATAGCTGCCAGTGATGTCACGAATTATTGTTGAGTTGTTCCTTTATGCAGCGTATTGCCTATATTGCTTTTGCAGCCCTTGGGATTATCTGGGGAAGTAATTTCCTGTTTGTAAAATGGGCTTCAGCGTTAATTTCGCCCGCACAGATTGCTTTTCTGCGAATCTTTTTTGGTTTCCTGCCGATGTTAGGTTATGCGGTGATCCGAAAAGAGATCAAACTCTCTCATTTCTGTTATTGGCCTCACTTCCTGGTGATGTCGCTACTGGCAGCGGTTCTGTATTACTACGCTTTCGCTGTGGGTATTTCGTTACTGCTGTCCAGCGTGGCCGGGATGTTGAGTGGTTCCATTCCCTTGTTTGCCTTTGTGATGACGTTGATTTTTCTGCGTGATGAAACGGTCAGTTTTCAGAAAGGTGTAGGTGTGGCGTTGGGATTTCTAGGAGTTTTCATGATTGCCCGTCCCTGGGTTGGGGGGATTGATGGTGTGAATGTTGAGGGTGTCTTGTACATGGCGCTGGGTTCCCTGAGCCTTGGGGGATCGTTTGTCTATGCCAGGAAATTTCTGTCAGACCTGAATCTGTCTGCTGTAGCACTTTCCACGTACCAGATGGCTTTTGCATTGCTGGTCGTTGCCGTCGTGACCGATTTTGACGGGATCTTCCGGATTACCGAGGATACAAAATCCATGGTGGGTGTTGTGGCTGGCCTGGGGATGCTGGGAACGGGTGTCGCTTTTATCCTTTATTATTTCATTGTTAATCCACTGGGCGCGGTAACTGCGTCTGCAGCGACGTATATTCCTCCGGTGGTTGCCCTGATCATTGTGTATTTTGTTATTCATGAGCCTGTCACATCGCTGGATCTGGTGGCTATGGGGCTCATCCTTTCTGGCGTTTATCTCCTGCAGAGTGAAAAGCAGTGGATCTCTGGCGGTCGATTGATTAAAGGTCATTCCTGAGCATTTTCGATATATTCTGTGGTTGATGCTGGCTGGGGATCATAAAAGAAATGATCACAGGACTTTAAGACTCTGATGCAATGGCTGATACTCTTACCCCTGATTTCACCGGATACCTGTTGATTGTCATGGCGCGCCACATAGCAATTGTCGAAGATGAACCTGCGATTGCCGAGAACTATCGGGATGCCTTCCAGCGGCAGGGCTTTCAGGTCAGCCTCTATGACAACCGGCCTGCCGCAATGTTGGCCTTCTGCCAGACGCTGCCAGATTTGGCTGTCATTGATGTGGGACTGGGCGACGATGTGGAAGGGGGCTTTGAGCTTTGTCGGGAGCTGCGTAGCATGGCGCCAACACTACCCATAGAGGCTGTTGCAAAAGCCCAATTCAGTGGCATAGGCGATGACCTTATTCTGCAATAGCACCTTATGCTGCTCTCAATATATTCTCTACCTCTTTTTCATGGCAATGCAGATCACCTCGT
>MUIA01000248.1 GCA_002084115.1 Oceanospirillales bacterium LUC14_002_19_P2
ATGACTCATTACCTCGCTTGGCGGCGCGCTCTAACAGAGCGTCATAGGCTGACGACTGCACGCATGTTCGAGAAAATCATTGGACATTGGTGCTACCAACCACAAGGGGTAACTTAGCCGACCTCAACGATGTCAACGTTGCGCTCTAACCAGCTGAGCTAACCGCCTTCTACAGTAACCAAAAAAACTGTCGGACAAAAAAACCGGATGCTCTCGCTTCCGGTTGATTGCAACTGATCATGCCATCGTTTTGATGGCTCCCCGAGCTGGACTCGAACCAGCGACCCAATGATTAACAGTCATTTGCTCTACCAACTGAGCTATCGGGGATCAGTTGATGGAGCGTATGGTACTGATCGTCCCAGATGAGGTCAACCGGTTTTCTGAGCTATTTCATTGCGTTATACCGCATCCAATAAAAAAGGCCTGTGACGGTATTACCATCACAGACCTTTCAGTAGACGATTAGCTGCGATTCATCAGGCAACCGCGATTTCCAGTCGATCCAATGCCTTATCCAGCGCTTCCAGGCTGGTCGCAAACGACAACCGCATGTGACCTTCAGCTCCGAAAGCAGATCCCGGCACCATGGCAACCCCCGCCTCAAGTAGTGATTCGGCAAGATCAAGGTCAGACTTGTAGCCTTTCGCTGCGATCACACCAGAAAAATCCGGGAAACTATAGAAAGTGCCATCGGCTTTAATCGCTTCTACACCCGGCAAACGGTTCAGGCGCTCGACAACATGGTCATGACGCTGCTTGAAAGCCTGAACCATAGTGGTCACACAGTCCTGTGGACCCGCCAGTGCAGCAACAGCCGCCGCCTGGGCAATTGAACAAGGGTTCGACGTGCTCTGGGACTGAATCTTCTTCATGCTGGCAATCAATGCCTTTGGACCACCAGCATAACCTATACGCCATCCGGTCATGGAATAGGCCTTGGACACCCCATTCAAGACAATGGTGCGATCATACAGTTCAGGGCAAACATTCAGGATATTCACGAAGCTCTGCCCCGGCCAGAGGATATGTTCGTACATATCATCTGTAGCAACCATCACATCAGGGTGCTTCAGCAGCACTTCCGCCAGCGCTTTCAACTCATCGGCACTATAGGCTGTACCAGTCGGATTTGACGGGCTGTTAATGACCACCAACCGGGTTTTATCGGTGATAGCCTTCTCCAGCTGGTCAGCACTCATCTTGAAGCGGGTCGCCTGGGTGGTTTCCACAATCACCGGTACACCTTCAGCGATAGTGACCATATCCGGATAGGACACCCAGTAAGGCGCAGGAATAACCACTTCGTCACCTGGGTTCAGCAACGCCAAGGACAGGTTAAAGAAACTCTGCTTGCCACCGCAGGAAACCAGGATCTGCCCTGGTTCATAGTTAAAACCATTATCCCGCGCAAACTTGTCAATAACCGCTTGCTTCAGCTCCGGAGTACCGTCCACCGCGGTATACTTGGTCTTGCCATCATGAATCGCCTTGATGGCCGCTTCCTTGATATGATCCGGCGTATCAAAGTCCGGCTCGCCGGCGCCAAGGCCAATAATGTCCTTTCCAGCCGCACGGAGTTCCGCCGCCCGAGTGGTCACCGCCAGGGTCGGGGAAGGTTTGATACTCTGAACTCTACGGGAAAGTTGCTGGTCCAAGCTGATATCCTCTTTATTTCGGGAAGCATCTCACCCGGGATCGGGGGCTTCCGGCCAGGCAGACTGGCCTGTTGTATAAGGAATTGGCACACTAACTTGTCATTCGACGCAATACTACATGATCCACAGGATAGCAGGAACCCATGGGCCCACGATTCCAGGTAGTCTCCGATTTCCAGCCAGCCGGCGACCAACCGGACGCCATCCGTAAACTGACCGCCGGCGCCGATAGCGGCCTGGCCTGCCAGACACTGCTGGGGGTGACAGGTTCCGGTAAGACTTTTACTATTGCTAATGTCATCCAGAACCTGCAGCGCCCGACGTTGATCATGGCGCCCAACAAGACTCTGGCAGCACAGCTGTATGGTGAGTTTCGGGAGTTCTTTCCCAATAATGCCGTGGAGTATTTTGTCTCTTACTACGATTATTACCAGCCGGAGGCCTATGTCCCCTCCTCCGATACCTTTATTGAAAAGGATGCCTCAGTAAACGATCACATCGAACAGATGCGACTCTCTGCAACCAAGGCTCTGATGGAGCGGGATGACGCCATCATCGTCGCAACAGTGTCGGCCATTTACGGCCTGGGTGATCCGGAGTCCTATTTCAAGATGGTGCTGCACCTGAGCCGTGGCGACACCATCGATCAACGGCAGATCTTGCGTCGACTGGCAGAGCTTCAATACACCCGCAACGATATGGAACTGAAGCGAGCCACCTACCGGGTTCGCGGCGATGTCATTGATATTTTCCCGGCGGACTCAGAAAAAGAGGCCATACGGCTTGAGTTGTTTGATGATGAACTGGAAAACCTCAGCTGGTTTGATCCCTTAACCGGTGAAGTTCTGCGCCGCGTTCCACGGGTGACCGTTTTTCCCAAGTCGCACTATGTTACTCCTCGACAAACCATTCTTGATGCCATTGATTCCATCAAAGTTGAACTGGAAGAACGGTTACAGGTATTAAGAGAAAACGACAAGCTGCTAGAAGCACAACGTCTGGAACAGCGTACCCGCTTTGATATCGAAATGATGGTCGAACTGGGTTACTGCACTGGCGTTGAAAACTATTCCCGCTATCTCTCAGGCCGGGGACCGGGTAAGCCCCCACCTACCCTGTTTGATTATCTACCTGACAATGCGTTGCTGGTTCTTGATGAATCACACGTCACGGTGCCACAAATCGGCGGCATGTACCGGGGTGACCGCTCACGAAAGGAGACGCTGGTTGAATATGGTTTCCGCCTACCCTCTGCGCTCGACAACCGCCCCATGAAATTTGAAGAGTGGGAAATCAAGCGACCACAAACCATTTTTCTTTCTGCAACTCCCGGCCCCTATGAAAAAGAACACCAGGACCAAGTTGTTGACCAGGTGGTTCGGCCCACAGGTCTGGTTGACCCTGAGATTGAAGTACGCCCAGCCACAACCCAAGTCGATGATGTACTGTCTGAAATCAACAAGCGCACTGCCCAGGGTGACCGTATTCTCATCACTGTGCTGACCAAACGCATGGCAGAAGACCTGACAGAATATTTGTCTGAACAGGGTGTTAGAGTTCGCTACCTTCACTCCGATATTGATACCGTCGAACGCGTTGAGATTATTCGCGATTTACGTATCGGCGCCTTTGATGTTCTTGTGGGAATTAACTTGCTTCGGGAAGGCCTTGATATGCCTGAAGTTTCTCTGGTAGCGATACTGGATGCCGACAAGGAAGGCTTCCTGCGCTCAGATCGATCACTGATCCAAACGATAGGCCGTGCTGCTCGTAACCTTAACGGTAAGGCGATTCTCTACGCCGATCGCATCACAGGCTCTATGCAACGTGCGATGGATGAAACTGAACGTCGGCGGGAAAAACAGCTGACGTTTAACAAGGAACACAATATTACACCGAAGGGTGTCACCAAGCAGATTGCAGACATTATGGAAGGCGCCATTCCTGGACGCCGTGCGAAGCAGACTCGCAAAGCAACCGAAGTGAAGCCTGTCCCACACCTGGATACAACCACACTGGATCCAAAACAGTTAGCCAAAGAGTTGAAAGCACTAGAGCAGCAAATGTTTGAGCATGCCAAAAATCTTGAATTTGAAGAAGCCGCTGCAGTCAGGGACAGGATCAATCAGTTGAAAGAAAACGTGCTGAAGCACTGAAGAACTCAGAGCAACGCCCCCGTATCCTGCCAAATAAAAAGGGCTTCCGATTTGGAAGCCCTTTTTTCAACGAAACCAAGCGCTACTGAACGACAACGTTCTTTTTATTGGCTTCTACTACTTTCTTACCGATACCCCTGACATTACTCAGCTCTTCAATGCTTGAAAAATTACCGTGCTTCCTGCGGTATTCAACAATCCGCTTTGCGATGGTTTCACCAACATATTTGAGCTCTTTATCGAGAGTCTTGGCGCTGGCAGTATTGATGTTGATCTTGGCTGATTTGCCTTCAGCAAAAGCCATAGAGCTGGTACTTAGTATCAATACAAGAAGAGCTGTAAAAAAGTGCTTGATCATTGCAAAAGTCCTTTTTCAAGATCTAGTTTATAGGATTTGTATGCACAACAACCATATGCACTGTAACAATTTAGCTAGCGATTAAGTCTATTGCAAGTAAGACAATCATTTAGCAATTAAGCCCGGAGTTTTTCAAGATAGTTGTCCCGAATACTGATTTTTAGGCCACCTGTTTCTCGCGATCTTCGACCCCGGATATTCGCTCTGGATTAAGTGCAACTGGGCCTACAGGCTCCCAGTTCCT
>MUIA01000096.1 GCA_002084115.1 Oceanospirillales bacterium LUC14_002_19_P2
CATCTATCAGCATCAACGGGCACTATTTAAAGAGACCGTTGGCGCTTTCGTTGAGAGTTTCGCAAAGGGGAAGGAACACCTGCTACCAAAATTTGCAGGTGGCATCAATGCGTAAGTCCTATATATGTATTATCATCCACTCCCAAACGGAAAGTCCCAGGTGTTTCTTGAGCTGGAGGTGTTTCTTGAGCTGGAGGTGTTTCTTGAGCTGGAGGTGTTTCTTGAGCTTGAGACTCTTCAGCAGGTCTATTTCTACAGCAGAGAAAACTACAAATTTTATCCAGACAGCGTATAAAAAATCTCGTATACACTTAAAAAAATAACAACATCCCCCACCCGACGTATGAGTATGTCTATTATCGACTGAAACCTGAGAAACAGGCCGAGAATTCATTGTGTGACCATTTGCGGATGATCTTTCACTATTCAGGCCAGTAGTCATATAAGTATTTGAATGCGAAGAAACATGTTCCATAACTTTTACTTAGGTCCATAATACAAATCCCTTGTCACAGAGACTCATTCTGTACTCTATAGTTCCTTACACTGAGTCAGTGAATGTTCTGAATCCTGTTGTCAGAGACAACACCACACGGTTTGTCAGTCCTTTCAGCTATCCCGGCTAAATAACAATAGGGTTAGTGAATGCAACAATAAGCTCATGATGACAATGCCACCTCCAAGTACAGCCCATAGGGTCGGCTTTTCACCCAGCACGAGGAAAGCCCAGATTGGCCCCAATGTGGGCTCCAGCAGCATCATCAGGGTCACTTCAGGTGCTGTTACTCGCTTGGCGCCCTCCCCCAGCATAAAAAAGGCCAGGCCGGATAACAGACCCATTACTGCAAGTACCAGCAGCGATTCAAGACTAAATGATAGCGACGGAACAATAAGCAGGCACCCGGTCGCCACCAGCACACCGCCCCACCCGTAAACAGACATGACATTCATCCCTGATGCAGCACTGCGAATTACCGTTATATGGGCGGCGGTTAAGCAGGCACAAGCCAAGGCAAACAGATTGCCCAGCCAGTTCCCCGCCTGAATATCTCCGGCAAAAACCACTGCAATGCCTGCCGCCCCGCCCCCCATGGCCAACCAGGTTCGCCAGGGCGTTACCTCGCCCAGAAACAGCCGACCATATAGGGCAGCAAACATCGGCGTTGTACTCAAGATCACCAAAGCACTGGCAATAGTAGTATGCGTGATTCCCAGAACAAACATCATACTACTGGCGGCAAACAACACGGAACAAAACCAGGCACGACGGCTTCCAGACATTGCATGATGTAAAAAGTGTGAGCGATGCCGCGCTGCGAGTATCAGGAACAATGCTGCAGCAATCATGGCGCCTCGCCAGAAGACCAGACTCCAATCATCCACACCAGCAAGCCTGACCAGCACACCATCAGGTGTCAGACACAAGGCACCTGCAAATGCCAGCAGATGCCCCCGGCGGGAATGCGCTGAATGCATCAATCCGGTTTCCTCCATTGCAACGCGGGGTTGAATGTCTGAAGTCCACGGATGAACCTGTAAAAAGCGTCATCCATGCCTCACGGTCTTCTAAATTCATAGTATGGGTGAAACGCCTGAAAACCAACGCCTGACCTGACTATGAGTGGCCAATCGCCATGCTAAAGCAATGGATTGCCCTTTTCGCCTCTATCCTGCTGTCTTCGTTTACGCTCGCAAAAGAAGGCGCAATTCGACCGGGTGGCACATTGTCGGCCACTCAATTCAGACAAATCGTCCACTATTGCCAGACAGATCGTCCCAGATTCTGGAGCTTGCTTGAGGATATCCGTAATCAGGATGTTCAAATTACCCTCTCAAACGAACGAAAAGGAGGCCCCGGTAAAGCAGTAGGAGAACACCGGATCGTGCTGAGCACGTTCTACCTGACAAACGATCTCCCCCAATACCCGGAAGACCGGCTGATTATTGTTTTGCTCCATGAATATGGCCATATTCTCTACAACCGGCAGAAAGCCAGAAACGACCAGTCACGGGTGGCCAACGAGTTTGCCGCTTTCCGGTATTCACTGGAAGTGGCCGGACAACTGGCGAAAAAAGGTGATACCGGCCCGTTGCGTGAAGCCTTGCATCGCATGAAAGCACGAAGCCAAACCGGTCGTCCTGACGATCCACACACCATCGCACTGAAGCAATTAATGAATGATCCTCTCTGGCAGGCGAGCATCCGTCTGCTTGCCAATACCGACACGTCCCATACTGGAACACTGCCGAAAACAGTCATTCGTCATATACAGTGAAGAGTGTGCCACTCAAGCAAGCGACGCCCTGAGAAAATCCAGAAAAGCACGCACCTTGCCGGAAACCAGCGTCCGATTCTGATAAATAGCGTAGGTGGCACTTAAATTTTCCTGCGGACTGAAACGATGGGTCGGCAACAAGGTGGCCAGCTCTCCACGACCCAGTTCATCTTCCACAGCCCAACGTGGTATCAGCGCAATACCACCATGGTTCAGTACCAGTTGTTTCTGTCCCTGTACCGTATTGACCGTGAGTGAACCCTGGATCGGCATAGGAACCGGCTGTTCATCAAGCAGGTACCATTCCCGCCAGCCGACATAGCCATAACGAATGCATTGGAACCCTGCCAACTCATCGGGAGTTGATGGCTGTCCCTGTTGTGCAAGAAACGCGGGAGTTGCGCAAAGCAGGAAGTCATTCTCAGCCACCTTGGTGGCAATCAGGCTGGAATCAGGCAGTCGACCACTGCGCAGGGCCACATCAATATTTTCATCCACCAAATCGACCACACGCTCCGTCAACTCAATATCGACGGCAATGTCCGGGTAACGGGCCATAAAAGCAGGTACCAAGGGCAGTACCACGCTCTCCCCGAACCCTACCGTCATACTGAGCCGCAACCTCCCTCGGGGAGTATCCGACAACGCATGAACCGCTCGACGGGCCTCCTCCAGCTCCTGCAACACATGACGGGAATACCCATAATACTGGCGACCCGCTTCCGTCAAACCAAGACTCCGTGTCGTGCGGTTAAGGAGTGCAACGCCCAGTTCTTTCTCAAGGGCGGTCACCTGTGGTGAAACCGATGAGGGCTGAACATCCAGCACCCGCCCGGCTTCCGAGAAACTACCGGATTCCACCACCGCATTAAAGTACATAAGACGTGTCATCATCGTAAGCAGTTTCTACTAGCATCCGGTTTACCTTGGGCAATCGAGCGGCAACTTATGCCACCTTTGCGCATAAAGCAAAAATCCTTTGCCGGACGCTGCCTTGTGAGCGGGAATCCGCCCCCCTAGACTGCGTTTATCTTTTTTGACCAGGATGAGAGCTGTTCCATGAAAGCTATGATTGTCCGCCAGTTAGGCGCCGCTGATGTGTTCGAGCAAACCGAAAAGCCCATGCCTGTCGTAAAGGCTGGCCATATGGTCGTCGAGGTGAGAGCCTCCAGTGTCAATCCGCTGGATACCATGCTCCGTTCTGTCGAAACCCCGTGGTCAGCCAACCTGCCGGAGATCCTTCATGGCGATGTCGCCGGTATTGTCAAAGAAGTGGGTGAGGGCGTCACCCGGTTCAAGCCCGGCGATGAAGTTTATGGCTGTGCCGGTGGTATCGCCGGTCAGGATGGTGCGCTCGCGGAATACATGCTGGTTGATGCCGATCTCATGGCCCACAAACCGAACAGCCTGACCATGGAAGAATCCGCCGCTTTGCCCCTGGTGGCGTTGACCGCCTGGGAAGCATTGCACGATAAGATGAAAATCCAGAAAGGCGACAATATTCTGATACATGGTGCTACGGGCGGTGTCGGCCATATCGCTATCCAGCTGGCCAAGCATTTTGGCGCAACCGTGACAGCAACGACCACACCCCGCAATCTGGAAACCGCCAGACAGCTGAACGCCGATCACGTGGTCAACAGCGTTGATACGCCGGTAGCGGATTACGTTCGCTAATATACAGATGGGCAAGGGTTCGACAAGGTCTTTGACACCATTGCCGGCGCCAATATCCAGCGCAGCTTTGAGGCCGTACGTTTCAACAGGGAGGTAGCCACCACACTGCCAGTAGACGACACCTCACAAGTCGTACTGAAAAGCCTGAGCCTGCATGGCATCCTCATGCTGATCCCGCTGGTTCACGGTATCAACCGCCCGGCCCACGGAAAAATCATGGAAGAAATTGCACGGCTGGTTGACAGCGGTGTTATCAATCCCCTGATTGACCCGAAGCGCTTCACCATCTGGGATGTGGCTGATGCACACCGCCACCTTGAAGCGCGTCAAGCGGTCGGTAATACCAATCGCCTTTTCTAACTACTGCATAAGTGCCCACTGGCGAGAGCATAAACTGAACAACCGTCCAGCCTCGCTACACAGTTTATTCCAGGCATTGCAGCAACAATCCACAATATC
>MUIA01000373.1 GCA_002084115.1 Oceanospirillales bacterium LUC14_002_19_P2
CAGTCGCTTGATTACAGAACCCCTCAGGCAATTCACTTTGCATGAGGAACAATCAACCAACTACCAGGACTTAACTTAAATTTGTGGATTTACTGTCTTGATAGTGGGGTCCACTATATTACCCAGAAGGGTGAAACCGGGTATGCGGTTGCCGGTATCAATACGGGACGTGCCAATGCGCTGGTGCGGGAGGCGATTGAACAGGGCGTCATTCCTTCATTAAACGGTTATGCCAGTATTCGCCAGGAAGTGAAATACGGCGATGAAAACAGCCGTATTGATCTGTTGTTATCCGGTGAAGGTCAACCTGACTGTTATGTGGAAGTAAAGAATGTGACGCTGGCGATGGGCGACGGTTTCGGACTTTTTCCTGATGCCGTGACCTCCCGGGGAACCAAACACCTCAGGGAACTGATGCGTGTGGTAGAGTCCGGTGAAAGAGCCGTGCTGGTTTTTTGCGTGCAGCATACCGGCATTCAGTTTGTTGCGCCGGCCGACGAGATTGATCCGTTATACGGTCAGGTATTGCGGGAGGCGATTGACGCAGGTGTTGAAGTTGTCGCCTGTGGTGGAACCCTTTCAGCTGAAAAGATTGCACTCGATCATTGTCTGGACGTGCGTGTGTGATGCAGGTGCCGGGCACGTACCCGGCACAGAAGGTTTTTACTGTTTCTTCAGCGTATTGATAAACGCCTGAGATTCTCTGATAGACGTCTGCATCTCTTGCAGCAGTTTGTCGATATCGGACTTGATGCTGCTGAATTCGCCTTTCAGCGCCGTAATGGCCCGCGCGTTGAGGTTGTGCTTCAGGTAAAGCACTTGGTCATGCAGGGCATCCAGTACTGGTTGCATCCGTTTTTCGGCTTTCACCATGCTGGCCATCATCTGGTCATAACGACGACGTGTGTCTTTCAGTTTCCGGCTGCTTTCGGCACGCAGGCTTGAGCTGGAGTACAGGCTGAGTTCATCTTCCCATTCATCGAACAGGGCGTCGGAAACGTCACGCACGCCATTGATCCGTTCACGCACTTTCTCAGCAGCAGAATAACTGCTTTCGTACTCGTCGTTTAAACGGTTGTAGATAAATTCCAGATCTCCGCCATCAAAGGCGACGACGCTGCGGAACTGATCCAGTGCCGACTGAAACTGCTCCTGAGCCTCCTCCTGGGATTTCTGGGTATCCTCAATCCGGTCAACCATGATATCCCGTTTGTGGAAGCCAACCTGCTCCATGGCCTTGTAATAGGTACTCTGACAACCAGACAGCATGACGCCTGCCAGTAACAGGAACGACAGCTGTCGTAGTGTGGATATTTTAATCATTATTGTTTCCCCGTTCGATCGCATCGATGACTTTTTCTGTGCGTTTGTCTGCCAGGTGACTGTGAACGACAAACAGTGCATGAGCCGCACCCGGTATCCAGAAGCAAAGGGTCAGGATCAGGTTCAGTATCGCCTGAAATGGTTTTCCACATAGCAGTACGGCAATGGGGGGAAGCAAAATAGCCAACAGGTAACGCATGATAATGTGCTCTCAGGTTATTCGATCCGATCAGTCTGACAGATACAGGGTATCGTCCCGGATGATATAGGAAACTTTGGTCAGGTGGTCGCCTTCACAGGGGCCGACAACGCATTCACCGGTTTCCATCAGGAACTGGGCGCCGTGGGTTGCGCACTGGATCAGCCGTTTCTCATGATCCAGAAACTGATCCGGTTGCCACTCCAGGTTGATACTCATGTGCGGACAGCTGTTTTCGTAAAGGTAGATTTTACCGGCTTTCTTTACGGCAAAAAAATCGCCTTTGTCCGTAGTAAAGCCTCTACTGCCATTTTCGGGAATCGCATCCAGACGACAGAGTTTTATCATTTTGATTGCGCTGTGGAAAAACGATGGTGTGCCATTCTAGCGCAAGAGGAGAACAGGCTGCACCGTTATCCGGTACAGCCGTAGAGAAAAGATCAGGCGGCTTGCTGTGAGGCGAGTTGAGCCAGTGCTTCGAAACGTTCCTGTTGTTCCGGAAAAATCTGCTTCTGTTCATTGCGGCTCAGGTAAACCTTGAACACGCAGCGACCATTGCGGCTGAAGAACTGGGTGGAACGGGTATCGACGCCATGGAAAGGTTTGCTGACCAGGGCGATGAGACTGATTGCATCCGGCTTCAGATGACCTTTCAGCGGTGTACGACGGTCACTCAGGTTGTAATAGCCGTATTTCATGCCACCTTTGGGAAACGGTCCCTTCAGTTCAAAAATAGAACCATCAACATCAATCACGGTCAGGATGTCGCCCCAGTCCTTGATGTCTTTCACAACGGTTTCGAACAGGGAACCATCCAGCAGCGTGACCATGTCCTCAGGCAGATGACGGATCACTTCGATTTCATCAACAGCGAGCTCTGCAGCCATATCTGCAAACAGTCGTTCAGGATTTTCAGTGATCAGACGGTGTACGTTGTCGCGGATGCTCATGCAGCAAGTTCCTCAAACGGGCTGGCTTCCAGGTAGTGGATCAGACCCTGATTCATATTGATGTTCCAGAACTGTCCGGCCAGGGTCAGTTCCAGGAAGTCGCCATTGCGTTCTGCCAAGCCATTGTTGACCCAGGCATCAAACAGGGGCGCGCAGTGGGTTGCCACGTCATATCCTGTGGCGCGCTGAATGCGATTCAAATCCAGCCAGCCGAGATCAAAACCACCACCGATGACATTGTGCAGTTGTCGCATAGGCTTCGGTGCGGTCATGGCCATGATCGGTTTTCGACCGGCGGCGATCATGCCGAAATAAGGTTCCAGGCTGCGGTGCATCATGATGCCATGCCCGCCAATATTGCCTCCAGCACCGGAGCCGAAGGGGATTATTTCCGCACCGGCCTTGACACTGTGGTTATGAATGTTGCGTTCCCGGCTATCCATGGCCCAGTGGCTGATGCTGAGTCGACTAAAATGGTGCTGACTCAGAATATCTATTCCTGTCAGGAACATGTTTGCCTTCATGGCATTGTCTGCAGGTTCTGGCATGGAGCCTTTTTCGATGGACTTTGCCATACGGCTGCTACCTTGTAGTACCAGCTGGTACAGATCAGCGCCATCTACTCCACTGTTGATCAGTGTGTGCAGGTCTTCTTCTCAGGTGTCCAGGGTCTGATAGGGCAGGCCGAACAGCAGGTCGATAACAACGGCTGCCTGATCCAGGCTGACCAGTTGATCCAGTCGCTCCAGTAGAACTTCACGGGTATCAATCCGACTCATCTTGCGACGGATAAACGTATCAAACGTCTGTGCGCCAAGAGAGAAGCGGTTGAATCCTGCGTCTATGCACGCCGCCATTTTTTCATCAGATAGTCCGCTGAACCGGGACTCAAAGGTCATCTCGCAATCATTCGATAAGGGCAGATGTTGACGAATAGTGTCTCCCAGTCGCGTGATTTGCTCCGGTGTCAGGTCGGTAGGCGTGCCGCCGCCAAAATACACAGCGTGAATAGGCCGTGCCTGAATGTGAGGACTGGCGGCGGTAATCTCGATATCACGGATCAGCGCATCAACATACTGTTCAATTAGTCCCGGCTTGCTGGCGTTTTGGAAAAAGCCGCAATAAGAGCAATGCGTGCGGCAGAAAGGAATATGGAAATAGGCCAGGCGTTTGCCAGCCTCGCCGGGTTCCGCCATGAGTCGTTGCCAGGTCGCGACCTGTTGCTCCGGCGTAAGCGGCCGAGGACGGTTGTTAACATGGGCCGATGTTTTCCCACTGAACGCCAGTCGTAGCGGGTCAGGGGTTGAGTAACCTGTCATCTCAGGTGACAGCAAGGGATGCATGGGCATAATCGGAAAGGACAGGTGTATTGATAATTATTCAAATAATAATGATTATCATTATTATTTTGTTGATTTGTATCAATCTTGATCAGACTTCTTCGGGATAGAGGATTACTAACCGGTGTACCTTTGCTATCTCGTATTGAAAAATAGGGGGGGGGAGAAGACACATCTAAGATGTACGGGATATTGTTGGGAGGGGAAGATGAGGAATGCGATTTTTTTGATGTTGCTGTGTACAAGTTATGGTTTTGCACACAGTGATACCGAGTGGCTGGTCAGGCTGGACTGCGATAGTTTTGTCAACAGTGAATGTTATGCGTCGAATAATGGCTCTTATACATCTATCAATGGTGCAAGAAAGTTTGCAACGCGTTATGAAGCAGAAAAATTTACCAAAACGCTAACACGTAGCTTGCCTATGAAATCTCCTCGTGTTGTTGAAATTGTGAAAGATGCTACTGAGAACCTCAAGTTACGCACAAGACTGAAAATACGGCATTATTGCCGGTATGAAACACGATCTGATTGAGCTGTACTCTGACTACCTTCTGTCCTCTTTTGGCAAAACAACCGCAACCGGTTTGTCT
>MUIA01000286.1 GCA_002084115.1 Oceanospirillales bacterium LUC14_002_19_P2
AGGGCTTTATGCGTTGCGCGATGGCTGGATCAGGATTCACCACTCTGGATGAAACGCCCTGTGCGGACCCGCATGCAGGGTGTTGTGGGGGCTGAGGGTTAGAGACCCTCGGCTACCCGATTAGTCATTGTTTGCAAGTGATGAGGAAATCTGAATGTGCGGTATTGTCGGAATCTCGGCCTCCAGCCATGTCAATCAGGCGCTGTTTGATGCGCTGACGGTGCTTCAGCACCGCGGGCAGGATGCTGCCGGCATCGTGACCTGTCATGAAGGACGGTTCTTCATGCGCAAGGATAACGGGCTGGTCAAGGATGTCTTTCGAACCCGGCATATGAAACTGCTGGAGGGAAGCACCGGTATCGGCCATGTCCGTTACCCGACGGCGGGCTCGTCCAGTTCGGCCGAGGCGCAGCCGTTTTATGTCAATTCGCCCTATGGCATTGCGTTGGCTCACAACGGCAATCTTACCAATGCCGATGCCATCAAGGATCATCTCTTCCGCACCGAACTCCGCCACATCAACACCAGCTCCGACTCCGAAATCCTCCTGAATGTATTTGCCCATGAATTGCAGCAGCAGGGTAAGCTGTCTGCGACACCGGACGATATTTTCACGGCGGTTGAACGGGTATATGGTCGTTGTGAAGGGGGCTATTCTGTCGTTTCCGTGATCAATGGCTACGGTGTGGTCGGTTTTCGTGATCCCAACGGTATTCGCCCGTTGGTATTCGGTGAGCGGGATACAGTCGATGGCAAGGAGTACATGATAGCGTCTGAATCTGTAGCGCTGGATGTTCTTGGCTTCAAGCTGGTGCGCGATGTGCGTCCTGGTGAAGCGGTCTATATTGACCAGAATCGCCAGCTGCATACGCGCCAGTGTGCGTCTGAAGCCACCTGCACGCCGTGTATTTTTGAGTACGTCTATTTCGCGCGTCCTGATTCGATTCTGGACAAAGTGTCCGTCTATAAGTCCCGCATCCGGATGGGGCAGAAGCTGGCGGACAAGATATTGGCAGAATTCCCTGATCACGACATTGATGTTGTCATGCCCATCCCTGATACCAGCCGAACCGCAGCTCTGGAGCTGGCTACGCGTCTGGGTGTCAGCTATCGCGAAGGTTTCGTCAAGAATCGCTACATTGGCCGAACCTTCATCATGCCGGGTCAAACCCAGCGCAAGAAATCCGTTCGCCAGAAGCTCAATGCCATTGACCTGGAATTCAAGGGCAAGAATGTCCTGCTGGTTGATGACTCTATTGTGCGAGGCACCACCTGTAAGCAGATTATCGAAATGGCTCGCGATGCAGGTGCGAAGAAAGTTTACTTCTGCTCAGCGGCACCGGCCGTACGTTTTCCCAATGTCTACGGAATCGACATGCCGACCGCCAGCGAACTGATTGCCCATGGTCAGACTGATGATGAGGTTTGTCAGCAGATTGGCGCGGACTGGTTGATTTATCAGGAACTCAATGATCTGATTGAGGCAGTTCGCGCAGGTAATCCGGATCTGGCCGCCTTTGACTGCTCGGTCTTTGATGGCAAATACCTCACGGGCCATATTGATGAGGTTTATCTGAATCAGCTGGCCATGCAGCGCAGTGACAGTGCCAAGCTTGAGCGCGAGGCGCGGGAGAATGCGGTCATCGATATGCATAACGAATCCGCCTGACGCATTAAAGTTTGCCGAACAGGAGGAGGCCGGGCGTCCTGCCCGGCCGGAGGGGCGGAAAACGACCTCTATCCGACACGCAGTATCAGGATCATTATGAACGATAAAAACGATAGCGCATGGGGCGGCAACGAACTGGCAGACGCCGATTTTGAAACACTGGCGGTCCGTGCGGGCATTACCCGTTCCGCAGAGCGTGAGCACAGTGAAGCGCTGTTTCTCAGTTCCAGTTTTACCTATGAATCTGCAGCCCAGGCCCAGGCGGTCTTTGCTGGTGATGAACCGGGTAATGTCTATTCCCGTTATACCAATCCCACGGTACGCATGTTCGAAGAGCGGATGGCTGCCCTGGAAGGCGGCGAGCGTGCCTGCGCCACGGCATCGGGCATGGCCGCCATTCTGGGCGTCTGCATGGCGGCGCTGAAGGCGGGTGATCATGTAGTGTGTTCGCGCAGTGTTTTTGGTACCACCGTGACTTTGTTTGCCAAGTACATGGATCGTTTTGGTGTCAGCACAACGTTTGTGGATCTGGTTGATCTTGACCAGTGGCAGGAGGCTATTCGTCCGGAAACCCGACTGCTGTTTCTGGAAACGCCTTCCAATCCGCTGGGTGAAGTGGCTGATCTGGAAGCCATTAGTCGTCTGGCTAGTGAGCAGGGGGCTTTATTAGCGGTAGACAATTGTTTCTGTACGCCAGCCTTGCAGCGCCCCTTGTCTCTGGGAGCTGATATCGTGATCCACTCAGCGACAAAATACATTGATGGTCAGGGGCGTTGCCTGGGCGGTGTAGTTGTCGGTGCGGCGAGTGTGGTGGACGAAGTCAATATCTGGCAACGGGCAGCGGGCGCCACGCTGAGCCCTTTCAATGCCTGGGTTTTCCTGAAGGGCCTTGAAACTCTGAAGTTGCGTATGGATGCACATTGTCGTAACGCAGGGCTTCTGGCTGAATGGCTGCAGACACAGGATGGTGTGAAGAAAGTCCATTATTGTGGATTTCCAGAGCATCCCGGGCATACGTTGGCGCAAAAACAACAGTCCGGCTTTGGCGGTGTTCTGGCATTTGAAGTGGAGGGTGGTCGAGAAGCTGCTTGGCAAGTCATTGATAGTGTCCAAATCATCTCCAGAACCGCCAATCTGGGTGATGCTAAGACGACGATAACCCACCCGGCAACCACAACCCATTGTCGCCTGAGTGATGAAGACAAGCGTCGTGCCGGCATCAGTGAGAACCTGATTCGTGTCGCAGTAGGTCTGGAGGCGGTTGAAGATCTCATGAAAGACCTTTCCCGCGGATTAGCGCGCTTGAAGGACTGAACTTCGAGGAACAGCCACTGAGAACCATGGATTAGGATACTCAGTGGCCTATAGTCTGCCGTTTTGACGCTACGCTTAGAAACAATGACCATAATAAAGTGCAATTGGACTGTATGAGCATCATTCATGAGACGGTTGAGGAGCTGGGGCGGGTTGTTGTTGGCAAGGAGCAGCAGATCAGGCTGGCGTTGTGTACGCTTCTGAGTCGTGGTCACCTGCTGATTGAAGACCTGCCGGGGATGGGTAAGACAACCCTCTCACATGCCTTGGCTCAAGTGTTGGGGTTAGGGTATCAGCGCATTCAGTTTACCAGCGATCTTCTCCCTGCTGACATTTTGGGCGTTTCTGTTTTTGATCAGGGTAGCTCTGCGTTTGTTTTTCACCCGGGTCCTGTCTTTTCCAGTGTGATTCTTGCAGACGAAATTAATCGGGCTACGCCGAAGACGCAAAGCGCGCTGCTGGAAGCCATGGAAGAAGGGCAGGTCACCGTAGAGGGGGAAACCCGTTCGTTGCCACGGCCTTTCTTTGTCATTGCAACCCAAAACCCTGCATCCCAGCGCGGTACCTTTCCTTTACCGGAATCCCAGCTCGACCGTTTCCTGATGCGGATTACCCTCGGTTATCCCAGTGCTAAGTCTGAGCGGGCTCTGTTTCAGGGAAAATCGGGTCGGGTACAGCTGCACACGCTCAGGCAAGTCATGACGGCGGAAACCCTGATCGATTTGCAGGCAAAAGCCGACAGTATCCATGTCAGTGAGTCGCTGCTCGATTATCTTCAGAAACTGGTGGCTGGCACGCGTGACGGCAATCGATTTGTTTGCGGTCTTTCGCCTCGAGGTGCATTAGGTTTGCTGTCGGCAGCCAAGGCCTGGGCGCTGATGGAAGGGCGTGATTATGTGATACCGGAAGATCTGCAGGTGGTATTCCAGCCCGTCTGTCGTCATCGGGTTATCGTCAGGAAAAATGCCTCTGGTACCAATGAGTTACTGTCAGAAGTTGATGTGTCGGGTCAGCCATAATGATCAGGGCATCCTGGCAAAAACGATTTGATCGTTGGTTGACCCGACGTATTCCGCCTGCCAACCATGTCACACTGAATCAGAAGTGTATTTTCATCGTGCCATCAAGAGTGGGGTATGGTTTTCTCCTGGTGGCATTCCTGGTGTTTCTCGCAGCCATCAATTACCAGAACAGTCTGTCTTATGTGGTCAGCTTTTTCATGGTTGGACTGTTTCTGGTCACCATGCTGCATACTTGGAAGAACCTGGCGGGTGTGACGGTGTCTGGACATGGCGGTGAGTCCGTGCATGCCGATCAGGACGCTGGTTTTTTAATAACGGTCCAAGCGGCACAAGGGCGCTCCCAGCACGTGATTCAGCTGGGATGGCAAGGGCTGCTGACCACGGCAGAACCCGGCCAGGAGAGTGGTGAAGTGATGGTCTGGCATCCGACCCGTCAAAGAGGTTGGCTCAGACCTGACAGGTTGAGGGTATCTACAGAGTTTCCGCTCGGTTTGTTTCATGCGTGGAGCTGGGTGGATCTGAAACTGGAAACGCTGGTGTATCCTGCACCGGATCAGTCTGATCTAGAGCTTGAGTCGCTGGCGCTTACAGGCCAGGGGGAAGGCGCCGTGAGACCTGATGGTAATGAGGATTTCGCCGGTTTGCGCGAAACCGTACCGACTGATCCGTTAGCACATGTCAGCTGGAAGTCCTTTTCGCGAACCGGTGAGCTGCTGACCAAGCAGTTTCATGATTATGCCGACGAGCGCTTCTGGCTCGATTTTCGCTCGGTGTCTGGGTATGAGACTGAAGAAAAACTTTCAAGACTTTGCGGTCTGGTTTTGCATTATGCGGATCAGCAGGCGCAATTTGGGCTTTGGCTTCCGGGGCGTGTGATTGAACCCGCTCAAGGTGAAGTGCATGTACACGATTGTCTTACGGCATTGGCACTTTTCGGGACGGATGATACTAATCCGTAAATGCGGCAATAGTTTGCTGCAGGTGGCGCTGGGTTGGGGTTGGTTGTGCGGTATGGAGTGTAAACAGGCAGCGTAAGCCCCCGGAGGCTTTCAATTGCCCCTTGAAGAAGGCTTTGAATCCGGCGGCAGTATCGTTTTCGATAAAGATACGGCGGGCTACATCAAGCGGCAGGGTGATGTGGGCAGAGGCGTCAGATTGGTGCCTGGCAACAAATAACCCATTTTTCATGGCAAGGGGAAGCGTCTGGCCTTCCGGTGTGACGACGGTGATATTCAGGCAGATGGCGCGTATGGCTGTGGGAATTTTCAGGCTGCCAGCGTCTGCAATGGTTTGCTCTACCTGCGACCACCAGGATGTCGATAAAAACTGTGACAACGCTATTCCTTCATAGGTCGAGTGACTGACGGGATAGAGAAAAAGTAGTGCAAAAAATGGGGCTTTGTTGTGGTTCAACGTAGTGATCCCATCAGGCACTGAACAAAGCGGTTGTAGGCGAAGAATAAGAGAACAGGCTTTGGAAATGGGTAAAACTGGATGTCACAACGGATAGCACGATCTTCAACGATTTGGCTGGTGACAACGCTACTGCTGGTCAGCGCGCCCTTGTTTCCCGTGCTGCCTTTTGCCGTTATCGGTACGGTCATCTTCTGTGTTTTCTGGCGTTATCGTCAGCTTCAGGGGCAATGTGGTGAGGCTTCCACGTGGCTGAAGGTGCTGCTGGTCGTATTCTGTTCCATCAGTATTTACATCGAATTTAAAACCTTGGTTGGCTTGGCGGCCGGCGCCTCTGTGCTGGTGGCAGCCTGTTCCATGAAATTGCTCGAATTAAAAGCGGTGCGTGATACCTGGATTATCATGCTGCTGAGCTTTTTCATTGTGGTCACCGGCTTGCTCTTTTCCCAGAGTATTTTGATGGCGGGTTATTTGCTCGTTGTTTTGGTGGTGGTTGTATCCGCAATGGCTGCGTTGCATTACCAGAGTGGCAGGAAACGGCTGGGTTTTGTCTTTCGGCGAGGCGCCATATTGTCAGCACAGGCATTGCCCATGATGTTGATTCTCTTTTTGGTGGTTCCCCGAATTCCGCCGTTGTGGTCTGTGCCGATGCCTGAACGGGATGCGACCACGGGTGTCAGTGATTCCATGAGTCCGGGGGATATTGCGCGGTTGAGCCAGTCGGACAAACTGGCATTTCGGGCCACCTTTGATGGCAAGGTGCCGCCGCCGGAAGAACGTTACTGGCGTGGCATCGTGATGAGCCATTTTGATGGTCGAACCTGGTCTCAGGAGGATCATGATAAATTGTCTGTCAGGCAAGATATCACGGAGGATGGGCTGGTTCGATGGTATCCGACACCTTCCTGGTACACGATAGGTGAGGATACTGATCCGGAATACCGTTACGACATTATTCTGGAGCCCACTGGCCAGTCCTGGCTATTCTCTCTGGGGCCAGCCTGGGAACCGATAGTCGATGCCGGCGTGACACGCGACTACCGACTCATACCCCGAAATCCGGTTGATTTCAGGATGGCCTATCAGCTGGAGTCCCATACTAGGCAGGCAAATGAGCGAGATTTGCCGACATGGATGGCCGAACTCAATCTGCGTTTGCCCTATGATGGAGATAGAGAAGCACGCGCCTACGGTGAGAAGTTATCAAAGCAATTTGATGGCGACCCGATCAAGATCACCAACGCGTTACTGCAACAGTTTCGAACCCAGCCGTTTTATTACACATTAAGGCCGCCGTTGTTGGGTGCGAATACCATCGATGAATTTCTCTTTGCTACCCGTCAGGGTTTTTGCAGCCATTATGCCGGAGCGTTTGTGTTTGTTATGCGGGCTGCCGGTATTCCTGCCCGGGTGGTTGCAGGGTACCAGGGAGGAGAGTACAAACCGGATGATCGTGTTATCCAGGTCCGACAGTTTGATGCCCATGCCTGGGCCGAAATATGGGTGCCGGAAAGCGGCTGGGTGAGGGTTGATCCTACCGCGGCCGTTTCGCCGGAGCGTGTCCGTGAAGGGCTGGAAGAAGCGGTTGCCGGGGAAGGTAGCTTTTTGAGTGAACGTCCTTTCTCACCGGTTCGGTTCCGGCATGTTGATTTGCTGAACAAGATGCGGCTGTCCTGGGAAAAGCTGGAATACCAGTGGCAGCGCAGGGTGCTGGGTTATCATCACAACAGTCAGGAGGCACTGTTCCGGCGTCTGTTTGGTGATCGTGACATGTACCAAACGCTAGCAATTGTCTTGGGCGGTGCTACCGCCCTGTTTTTGCTGGTGATGAGCGCAGTTTTATTGTGGCCTGGCAGGATAAAACGGACGGCGCTGGAAAAATTATACGACCGCTTTTGCCGGAAAATGGCAAAAAAAGGGTTTGAGCGATACCCCGGTGAAGGTCCGGTTGCCTATGGTCAGCGCATAGCTGAAAGTGCGCCTGAGTTGGCAGAAGTTGCGGTTACATTTACTAAATATTATGCAAGTTGCCAGTATGGTAGAGGCTCAGAGAACCCGTCAGACACCATTAAACAGCTAAAGGTTACGCTATCTAGTGTCTAAAGGTGGTGGATTTTAGGGGGGAGTTGCAAGGTGCCCTTCATTGTCACCTCTGAGGACACCTGGCGGATATGAGATGTTTTACCGGCGCTTTGGAGTCCAGGTCCAAATCATTTCGGCCTTGATAGGCTCAACGCCTTTTTCATCGGTTATCGTGACAGCGACGGTGACTTCACCTTTTTCGGTGGTCTGAATCTGTTGGATTTGCTCATCTGTAAGGTGGGCTACTGCGTGTAGATCACCCGTCGCGCGTTTTACATAATCAATATGCATGCTCTTGATTACCGGCACCCGGTCATCTGGCACGTTCATTCCCACAATATACCCCGTGGCGGATTCCGCCAGCAGCGCCATGGCGCAGGCATGGACGCTACCAATGTGATTTTGTACACGCTTGCGGTTTTTGATGGTCAGCCGGCTTTCCTGGTGGCTGAGATGGTGAATATCTACTTTGGCCGTTCCGGCAAACTTGATGGCGGTGCCAAACACTTTCGTCAATAACCAGGATTGCATGAAAGGCGGGGCTTTCTGCGTCTTGGCGACAATACGGCTGAGTCGATTACCTGCCACGGTCATTCCTGTTTCTTATTGGGTTTCTGGGCGAAAAAAAACGGGATCAGAAGCTCTGATCCCGTTTCCGGCTTTGGCGATAATGTTATCCGCCGCTTCCTGGTAGCTCTGGATCTGGTCAAAGTTCAGGTAGCGGTAGATATCACCCGCCATGGCATTGATGTTTTTGGCATACGCCATGTATTCCTCAGCGGATGGAATCTTGCCTAGAATCGCACCAACCGCCGCCAGTTCTGCTGAACACAGGTAGACGTTGGCGCCATCACCCAGACGGTTCGGGAAGTTACGGGTTGAAGTGGAGAGCACAGTCGCGCCGGGTTCCACGCGTGCCTGGTTACCCATGCACAGCGAGCAGCCCGGGATCTCGGTTCTGACGCCGGCTTTGTCGTAGATGTCGTAATAGCCTTCCTGTTCCAGTTGGCTCTTGTCCATCTTGGTCGGTGGTGACATCCAGAAGCGGGTCTGCAGCGGATTGTTGTTCTGCTCCAGCAGCTTACCGGCCGCGCGGAAGTGACCGATATTAGTCATGCAGGAACCGAGGAAGACCTCGTCGATTTTATCGCCGGCAACATCGGAGAGCGTACGGGCATCATCGGGATCGTTCGGTGCACAGAGGATGGGCTCCTTGATGTCCGCGAGGTCGATATCAATGATGGCGGCATATTCAGCGTCAGCATCCGCACGCATCAGTTGCGGGTTGCCCAGCCACTCTTCCATCTTCTTCGCACGACGCTCCAGGGTGCGTGCGTCACCGTAACCTTCACTGATCATCCAGCGCAGCATGGTGATGTTGGACTTCAGGTACTCGCCGACGGATTCTTCTGAAAGTGTGATAGTACAGCCAGCGGCAGAACGCTCGGCAGAGGCATCGGACAACTCAAACGCCTGCTCAGCGGTTAGGGTTTCCAGACCTTCAATCTCAAGAATGCGGCCGGAGAAGATGTTCTTCTTACCTTTCTTCTCGACGGTCAGCAGACCTTGCTTAATACCATACAGTGGGATGGCGTGAACCAGGTCGCGCAGGGTAATGCCAGGTTGCATTTCGCCCTTGAAGCGAACCAGTACGGACTCTGGCATATCTAGCGGCATGACACCGGTAGCTGCAGCAAAGGCGACCAAGCCAGAACCGGCCGGGAAGGAGATGCCCAGCGGGAAACGGGTGTGGGAGTCGCCACCGGTACCGACCGTGTCAGGCATCAGCATCCGGTTCAGCCAACTGTGGATGATGCCGTCGCCAGGACGCAGTGCAACACCGCCACGGTTCATGATGAAATCAGGCAGAGTATGCTGCATCTCAACATCTACCGGCTTGGGGTAGGCTGCTGTATGGCAGAAAGACTGCATGACCAGGTCGGACGAAAAGCCCAGGCAGGCCAGGTCTTTCAGTTCGTCACGGGTCATGGGGCCAGTGGTGTCCTGCGAGCCGACAGTGGTCATCTTCGGTTCGCAGTACTGGCCAGGGCGTACGCCTTCGACGCCGCAGGCCTTGCCGACCATCTTCTGTGCCAGCGTATAACCTTTGCTGCTGGCTTGTGCATCAGCAGGGCGGCGGAAGACGTCTGATGCTTCAAGGCCCAGCGCTTCACGGGCCTTGTCGGTCAGTCCACGACCGATGATCAGATTGATACGGCCGCCAGCCTGGACTTCATCCAGAATGACGTCTGACTTGAAGCCGACCTCGGAGAGTACATCGCCGGATTCGGACAGAATCTTGCCATCGTAGGGGCGGATTTCGATGACATCGCCCATGTTGAGCTGATCAACCGGGGCTTCAAAAACCAGTGCGCCAGCATCTTCCATGGTGTTGAAGAAGATGGGTGCCACTTTGCTGCCGATACAGATGCCACCAGAACGCTTGTTGGGAACACCCGGAATATCATCACCGAAGAACCAGAGCACGGAGTTGGTGGCGGACTTACGGGAAGAACCGGTACCCACAACATCACCCACGAACGCGACAGGCAGGCCCTGGGCCTTGATGGCTTCAATCTGGCTCATGGGGCCGGTGACGCCGGGCTCTTCCGGCGTCAGGCCATCACGGGGCATCTTGTAGGCGGCACGGGCGTGAAGCGGGATGTCGGGACGTGACCAGGCGTCAGGGGCAGGGGACAGGTCATCGGTGTTGGTTTCGCCGGTGACTTTGAAGACGGCAACCTTAATGCTGTCCTGCACTTTGCTGCGCTGGGTGAACCACTCCGCGTCAGCCCAGGACTGCAGCACGGCTTTGGCATTGTCGTTGCCGGCCTTGGCTTTTTCTTCCACGTCGTGGAAAGCGTCAAAGACGAGCAGGGTCTTTTTCAGTTGTTCAGCTGCCAGGGCGCCCAGGGCGGCATCATCCAGCAGGCTGACCAGTGTTTCGATGTTGTAGCCGCCCAACATCATGCCCAGCAGCTGGACTGTTTTCTCTTTGGTTAGTAGTGGGGATTCTGACTCACCCTTGGCAACGGCTGACAGAAAGCCCGCTTTTACGTAAGCGGCTTCATCAACACCGGGGGGAATACGGTTTTCAAGCAGATCCAGCAGGACGTCTTCTTCTCCGGCCGGTGGGTTTTTCAGCAGCTCTACCAGACCGGTGACCTGCTCGGCACTCAGAGGTTTAGGTGGGACACCTTCTGCAGCACGTTCTGCGAC
>MUIA01000212.1 GCA_002084115.1 Oceanospirillales bacterium LUC14_002_19_P2
ATGACTCATTACCTCGCTTGGCGGCGCGCTCTAACAGAGCGTCATAGGCTGACGACTGCACGCATGTTCGAGAAAATCATTGGACATTGGTGCTACCAACCACAAGGGGTAACTTAGCCAGGGAACTACCTGTGCCAATGAACAAATAAAAATGGTGGGTCGTGTAGGATTCGAACCTACGACCAATTGGTTAAAAGCCAACTGCTCTACCAACTGAGCTAACGACCCAACAAGTGACGACTCTTGATCATCACTTTTAAATTGGCTCCCCGAGCTGGACTCGAACCAGCGACCCAATGATTAACAGTCATTTGCTCTACCAACTGAGCTATCGGGGAACAGCGTTTCGGATGCCGTGATGTGCATCACTCAACGGCGGCGAATAATAATAACTTTCCGGAAAGAGTCAAGCCTTTTCATCGTCATAAAGACATAACAGGTATAACCCGAAGGCCTAAAACGGCATCAAAACCAACAGATACTCAGATGCTTTTTGCCGGTCTCAAGCCCACCGGCTGCAGCAGCGGCAGGGATGCCGCAGTAGGGACGCAGGGCAGCAGCCCTGTCGGAGCGGCGAAAGCCGGTGGGCTTGAGATTGGCTGGCACAATGCTGCCTACCAAAAACATTGAACAACCAACCCCAAACTATCACACACCAGCCGTCAGACGACTTTAGATCAAACAAACTCGATCTGATCGTCTTTCACAGATGCCTTGATGGTATGTCCCGGAGGGAACCGTCCAGCAAGGATTTCCTGCGCCAGTGGGTTTTCCAGGTAGCGCTGAATAGACCGTTTCAGTGGTCGTGCACCATAGACAGGGTCAAAACCGGCTTCAACCAACTTATCCAATGCCGCCTGATCCAGCTCCAGCGAGAGATCATTCTCATGCAGCCGCTTGCGAAGTTGTTCCAGCTGAATATTGGCAATGCCGGCAATCTGGTCTTTTGCCAATGGGTGAAATACCACCAGCTCATCAATCCGGTTCACAAACTCAGGCCTGAAATGGTTGCCTACCACTTCAACCAGAGCATGCTTCAGGGTTTCAAAGTCATCATCCTTAAGTGTCTGAATCATGTCTGAACCAAGGTTAGACGTCATCACCACCACCGTGTTTCTGAAATCAACCATACGCCCCTGGCCATCGGTCAGACGGCCATCATCCAATACCTGCAGCAGGATGTTGAAAACGTCAGGATGCGCTTTTTCCACCTCATCCAGCAGCACGACAGAATACGGTTTACGTCGTACGGCTTCAGTCAGATAACCGCCTTCCTCGTAGCCAACATAGCCCGGAGGTGCACCCAGCAGCCTGGCAACAGAATGCTTCTCCATGAATTCAGACATATCAACCCGAACCACGGCATCCTCGGTATCAAACAGGAACTCGGCTAGCGCCTTGCACAGCTCCGTTTTACCCACACCGGTAGGGCCAAGAAACATGAATGAGCCATTCGGCTTATCAGGGTCTGACAGGCCCGCACGGGAACGTCGAACGGCATTAGAGACCGCCACAACAGCTTCATCCTGACCCACAACGCGACTGTGCAACGCCTGTTCCATTCTCAGCAGCTTATCGCGTTCACCTTCCAACATCCGGGAAACGGGTATGCCGGTCCAGCGAGAGACAACATCCGCAATCTCTTCATCCGTCACCTTGTTACGCAGCAGCTTCATCGGGCCGTCTTCAGCCGTTTCCGCCTGCTGCATCCGTTTTTCGATTTCCGGCAGCTGCCCATACTGGATCTCCGACATTTTCGCGAGATCGCCATTACGGCTAGCCGCTTCCAGCTCCAGAATCAGCTGCTCTTTTTCTTCTTTCAGCTTATGGGCACCCTGAACAACGGCTTTCTCGCTCTTCCAGACATCTTCCAGGTCAGAGTATTCTTTCTCCAGCTTGCCAATCTGCTCTTCGAGCGAGGTCAGGCGCTCACGGGAGGCCGCATCCTCTTCTTTGCCCAGCGCCTGCTGTTCAATCTTCAACTGAATCAATCGACGCTCCAGCTTGTCCATAGACTCTGGCTTGGAGTCCATTTCCATGCGGATACGACTGGCTGCCTCATCAATCAGGTCAATGGCCTTATCCGGCAACTGTCGGTCAGTAATGTAGCGATGGGAGAGCTTGGCAGCCGCTATGATCGCCGGGTCAGTGATGTCCACATGGTGATGGACTTCATATTTTTCTTTCAGGCCGCGCAGAATGGCGATGGTATCCTCAACCGTAGGCTCATCCACCTGCACTTTCTGGAAACGACGCTCAAGGGCTGCATCCTTTTCAATGTACTGGCGATATTCGTCCAGTGTCGTGGCACCAACACAGTGCAGCTCACCTCTGGCCAACGCCGGCTTGAGCATATTCCCGGCATCCATGGCGCCATCCGCCTTACCGGCGCCGACCATGGTATGCAACTCATCAATGAAGAGAATAATTCGACCTTCCTGCTTGGCCAGGTCATTCAGAACCGCCTTCAGGCGTTCTTCAAATTCACCCCGGTACTTGGCACCTGCCAGCAAAGCGCCCAAATCCAACGACAATACACGCTTGTCTCGAATACCTTCCGGTACTTCACCGTTAACAATGCGCAGCGCCAGACCTTCGACGATAGCCGTCTTACCAACACCGGGCTCACCGATCAATACAGGATTATTCTTGGTTCGACGTTGGAGAACCTGAATGGTTCTACGGATTTCATCATCACGCCCAATGACCGGATCCAGCTTGCCCTGTTCGGCTCGCTCCGTCAGATCCAGCGTGTATTTGGCCAGGGCATTCCGGCTGTCTTCAGCATTGGCGTCGTTAACAGACTCACCACCACGAATATTCTTGATGGCGGTTTCCAGGGCTTTCTTGCTGACCCCCTGACCATTAAGCGCTTTGCCCAATGGTCCGCTGTCGTCCATCATGGCCAACAGCACGGTTTCACTGGCGATAAACTGGTCTTTATTCTGCTGAGCCTGCTTATCGGCAAGATTCAGAATCCGCAACAGGCTTTGGGAAGGCTGGATATCACCGGTGGGATTTTTCACCACAGGCAATTCTTCAATCAGCTGTTCAAGTTCGGCCCTGAGACCTTCAATATCAAACCCGACCTGCATCAGCAGCGGTTTGACGGAGCCCCCCTGCTGGGACAGCATGGCCTGCAGCAGGTGAACCGGTTCAATCTGGTTATTGTCCCGGCCGATCGCCAGTGACTGGGCGTCGGCAAGGGCTGACTGGAGTTTACTGGTCAGTCGATCCGCTCTCATCATTACCTCCGACAAAACTGCCCGAGACAATGCCACGGGCATGATTCGTTTGATTTTCGATGAGAACTATATGATGGCGAGCTAACCCCTTTTCAAGGCAGGGTTATCCGTCAGTTTCGGCCAGCCAGATTACTGAAGCCAAGCGACCAGACTTTGCGCCATCTCGTCGGTAAGAAAAAAACAGCTCTTCCTGACGAACCGTGCAATAGTCCCCTCCATATACATCATAGATGCCCATAGCCGTAAGGCGCTGGCGAGCTAAGGTGTAAATGTCCGCAAACCAGCGATCCCCCTGCCCCGCAACAAAGGCACTTTCCGCTTCAGGGTCATGTGCCAGAAATGCCTCTCGAACCTCCGGCCCCACTTCAAAACACGGCTGACTGATAGCCGGCCCCAGCCACGCCATCAGCGCATCCGGCGAATCATCAAAGACCGCCGCCGTATTCTCCAACACACCACCAGCCAGCCCGCGCCAACCAGCATGCGCTGCAGCCACACGGGTACCTGAACGGTTGCAGAACAAGACAGGCAGACAATCTGCTGTGAGCACGGCACAGGCACGCCCTGACACCGCTGACCAGCAGGCATCCGCCTCTTTTTCCTCACAGCCCTGATCCGCCCGGGCCACATCAGCACCGTGCACCTGCTTCAGCCACTGGATTTTGTCCATTGACCAGTCTTGCATGAGCACTGCGCGATTCTGTAAGACCTGATCAGTATCATCCCCCGAGCGAAGCCCGAGATTCAGACTTCGCCAGGGACCGTCACTGACACCACCGCTTCGGGTGGTCACAAAGGCTTCCACCGAAGCTGGCGCTGGCCAGTCAGGTTGCAGATAACGACCGTCAGAATACAGGTTCTGTGGTGTCGACATAGGCCTGCTGATCCCCCTCAAGCACTTCGAGCAATTCCACAAAGTCCGCAGGCAGCTCGGACTCCCACTCCATATATTCCCCGGAAACCGGATGCACCAGACCCAGGCGACGAGCGTGCAACGCCTGACGACCAAAGTTACGCAACATATCAACCAACTCGGGCATCGCCGCCTTGGGCAACTTCAGCCGACCGGCATACAAGGGATCCCCTACCAGGGGATAACCGATATGCGCCATGTGTACTCGAATCTGGTGGGTACGGCCGGTTTCCAGCTGCAGTCGAATATGTGTGTGGGCGCGGTATCGATCAATAATTCGATAATGTGTGAGGGCATACTTGCCTCCCTCAGTCACCGCCATTTTCAATCGGGTGGCAGGGTTACGACCTATCGGCGCCTCGACCTCACCCCCGGTTGTCATGCTACCGATCGCGACCGCTTCATATTCACGGCTGACACTACGTTCCTGCAACTGATCCACCAAATCAGCATGCGCAGCCAGGGTTTTCGCCACTACCATGAGGCCACTGGTATCCTTGTCCAGCCGATGAACAATACCGGCGCGAGGCACACTGGCAATATCCGGATACCGGTATAACAAGCCATTCAGCAACGTACCGCTGTAATTACCCGCCGCCGGATGCACAACCAGCCCTGCCGGCTTATTGATCACGGCGATCGCCTCATCCTCATAGATAATATCCAGCGGGATATCTTCAGGCTCCCAGCGTTCATCATTCTCAACTTCGGTGGCCAGCGTGAGTAGCTCGCCACCGAAACACTTCTCCTTCGGTTTGCAGACTTTGCCGTCTACCTTCATGTCACCCGAGCGAATCCAGGACTGCAGGCTGCTGCGAGAATAATCAGGGAAAACCGCCGCAGCGATCTGATCCAGCCGCTTGCCACCCAGTTCATCCGGGACGCGGGCCTCAAGTTCTATCCGTTCTGTCATTGATTAGCCGAACAGTAAATTCCAACAGGGTTCAGGAAACACGGGCAGCCGTCACAAACGCTGACGAATCGAGCCTGCCGTTGCAGAAAAATCCACGATTTTAGCGTTTGGGATTAGGTTATGACCTATGTTTAAATACGAAGAATTAACGTCACGCAGTTTATCACACCACGTCCGGTTCCGGGGGACGGAAACCTCAGGGATATTGAGCAAACATGTTACTGAGCAAACGATTTTTTATTCTGGCCCTGGTCTCATTACTGACAGCCTGCGCCAGCAGCGAGAAAGAGAAGGTTCCCGAGAACCTCTCTGAAGCCGAGTTGTACCGTCAGGCCCAGCAGTCGCTGGAGAACAGCAACTACAGCCAGGCCGTTGACAAACTCCGGGCACTGGAATCCCGCTATCCGTTCGGCCCGTTTGCCGAACAGGCACAGCTGGATCTGGTCTATGCCTACTACAAGAACATGGAGCCGGAAGCCTCACGGGCCTCGGCTGAACGGTTTATCCGCCTGCATCCACAACATCCGAACGTGGATTACGCCTATTACATGCGTGGTCTGGCATCTAACACCGCAGACCTTGGCCTGATTGAGCGGTATGTACCGGTCGATATGTCCAAGCGCGATCCTGGCCAGGCTCGCCAGTCCTTCAACGAGTTTTCAGAACTGCTACAGCGATTCCCGGACAGCCCTTACGCCAGCGACGCCCGCCAGCGGATGATCGCACTGCGTAACCGGCTCTCCTACTATGAACTGCATGTCGCCAATTACTACATGAAGCGTAAGGCCTACGTTGCCGCCATTAACCGCGGACGCTACATTGTTGAGCATATGCAGGGCACTCCGGTCGTTGAAGACGCGCTGGGCATGATGGTAGAAGGTTACCAGCACCTGAATCTGGAGCAGCCTTCCAATGAAGCACTGGAAGTGTTGAAAACCAACTTCCCGGACAGCAAGCTGATTGGTGAGAACGGTGAGTTTACGGGTTACAAGGCTTATGCCGATGTTGATCCGTCCGTCTGGAACATCATCACTTTCGGCTTGGTTGACGGCAAACCTGCTGACGAGATCAAGCCAGACCCCTACACTCCCAGAAAACGCTCCTGGCAGAATGTAATCACCTTCGGCCTGCTGGGTGACAGTGGCAATGAAGCGACAGCCCCGAAACCGCCGGAACAGTCCATCGAGCAATAAGTTCAGCTGAATACGAACAGGGCTCGCATAAGCGAGCCCTTCTCTTAAGCACCTACGAAATAAATAACTATGGCCACTGCTGTAAAATGCCCCACCTGCGGTAAGAAAGTTCTCTGGAAACCCGAAAATAAATTTCGTCCTTTCTGCTGCGAACGTTGCCGACTGATTGATCTTGGCGCCTGGGCCAAGGAAGAGCACAAGATTCCGGGAAACAGCCAGTTTGATGATGTAATGGAAAGTGATTTAAAAACAATGGTCGATTATGATGAACTCATTCGCTGAAAATCATCAGAAAACACAGATAAGTAAGTTCTACTCATATACAAATCAGGCTGGAAACCCACATCTTATTCCTGACCTGAAGCTTCATTCGAACTAGTAGCAGAAAGAAATACCTCTTCCTCGTTGTCAGGATTCATCCTGACCACTCCCGAACACCAACACCGCTCCCTATTACTAGAGGCAGGAACTGCTTCATTTGGGACGGTATTATTCGGCCGATAAATTATTGCTTCTTCCAAGTCATCCAGGTTTAACTCTCTTCCATCTATGCTTATACGCTCGACGATTTTATGAGTCATCCATCGTCTACGCCCATCCCCCTCCCGGACACAGGACACATAATCTCCAGGCATCATGTTTGGAGTGACTCCCGTTGGCGACCAGGGGAAACAGCAGTTTTTAATCGCCTCAATGGAGCGCTTCCAACACCCCTTTGATGGACGATTATACCATGTATTCAGCAACCGGATTGCGTGTGCCTTTCTGAGATGAACCAATCTGAAAAGGCGATCTCTCTCATAAGGATCAGCCACAACAGACAGAGCATCCTGTATCTGGCGATTTTTCACCTGCGCCGTGCGCTCAAGAACATTATAAAGTGCATTATGTAAAGATTCAGTATCTGCCAACGCCAGCACATCAAGCATTGTTGGCCTTCCAAAATATTGCGCAGCATGCTCCCAAGTCCGTTTCAGCAGCATTTCAAGCAGTTCTTCAATAGTATCAGCAGATTCAAACTCAACCCCCTCATAGTGACCAAACAAGCCTGTATCAATTGAACAACAACGCATTTTATAATTACTATCCAGACTACCACCCTCATCAACCCGTCCTATTGATAAATAGTTGTCCAGCTTCAGGCAATCTTTATCACCACATAAACTTCTCTCAATAAACTTTTCTATTGGGTTCCCATCAGGCTCAAAACAGTCATTAAATAAAACTTTTCCCTCACCGCTATGTTTCTCCTTGTACTCTACAATATGATTATTTATTGTCTCCAAGGACCACTCAAAGCATTTCTCATTATCTTCGCATGCCGAACTAATATTCCGAGACGAAAGACCATATCGCTCACACCTTTTACCATAATCATTAACATAAATATCCTCTATATATTCAGAATACATGCGTAATTCACTATTCGGATTTTTGAAATCCGGATTCGCCACAAGACGCAATAAATTAGCAGCCGCCACCTCTCTTTGAGCCAAAGTTGCCATACTAGAATGATAGCGCATTACACCCCAATAAAAACGAGCTCTGGTTTTATCCCCCACCAAAAACAACACAAACCAAACAACTGCATAAACAATCATCTGAAAAAAACGCTTAATTTTCTCCAGCAACGACACCCCTTCGACAAACTTGACGACCCAGTTACCTGTGTTTTTATTTTCAAAAAATGTACTACTAGCATCCGGGCAGTTTTGATGTTTTTCTTCAGAATTTTGATTCACTTTATGCCCTGTCAGAATCGAAACGGTGCTTTGACCAACTTTTGAACGCGTATCTTTCACTAAATAACATTTTTCTGAGTGGACAATAACATGTTCTTTAGCCTCAATAGCCTGGTGGAGACCATCAACAAAACGCACTTCAGGTAATCTCTCCCCCCCCTCTCCCAACTTAACAACCGCCTGACTTCCACTCTCATCCATATCTACGCAGTAATCAACATCTTTAATTAAAAGGCGCGCATGGAGTGCCTGTTTAATACGAAAAAGTAGTAATTCAACAGCCCGCCTCTTCCTTTCCTGATCAAGATCGCCTCTACCTTCACGTATATCATCTATATCATTATACTCAGGCCTTTCATTTAAAGGGCGCCTACACTCATCCAGCACAGTAAAACATAGTTGATCAAATACATCATGTCGTTTAACATAATCCCTGAAGAATTCATCAAATGATTGCTGCCCAACCTCCCGAGACCTAAAACAAACACCTTGCCCTCCAACAATTTCTGCAACATCCTCAACTTGGCAACTATTGTCCTGCAAAGCACGGCCAACCATTCGATCAATTTCAACATAAAGGGCTATTAATGGCTCATTGTGCTGCTCATTTCGACTGGAGATGACCCTCCCCCTGAAAGCATCTTTTGATTCAAATCGACCAGAATGAAACTCAGGGCAATCTATAGGGAATTCTTCCTGAATCAGCTCTTCAAATCTATGCTGGATACGCTCCCTCCCCACACTTTCTTCATTATTTCCTAAATCACCTTCATCACCCGAATGATCAGCTCTCGAAAGCCCATCCAGAATTACATTAGAGTCTACAGGGCTGGGGCGCGCCCTTTCCTCGCGAGCAATCTCCCCAATAATCGATTGACATTTTTCTTGGACTTCCAGCTGAAAAACCCGCCTATCGCTCAAAGCTTTACAACTTTGACACTCTGAACACCCCCCCATTGTATACGCAGATGTTATAACACCGGCAGCGCGCAACCTGTCAGCTTCACACTGGATTTCAGGATTATTACCTGGATCTACGAATTCTGGATAAGCGCGCTGTAGATGGCTGATAACAAGACCATACATAATTGTCCCCGCAAGACCGAATGTTGAACTACAATTACTTAGACAAAAAAATATTGCGCAAGTTCACCATGAGGCATATTGCGTAGGCTAGATTTACCACCAAGCTGAAATAGCAGCAGCCCCCTGACCACCACTAACCTTGATGTTAGGAATACTATCTTCCCCCATTCCACCCAGCCAAAACACGGGCAATTTAGCCTCCTCAGTTAATACCTTGGATTTTTCCCACCCCAGAGGTGTGGCATCAGGATGGCTAAGGGTAGATAGCACTGGAGAAAGCGTTGCGAAATGGCAGCCGACAGCTAAAGCCATATTCAGCTCATGTTGACTATGACAGGAAGCAGATAGCAACTTATCTACACGAGAATTGCGCCAATCAGCCTGATAGCATCTTGATAATTCAGTGGACGTCAGATGAATTCCATCTAGCCAGTCTTGAATTAATAGGTCCGGCTCCCCCTTGATAAGCAATTTGCAGGAATATGCACGACATAACCGTGACGCCTCTTTTGCCAGGTGTAAATACTGATCCCCTTCCAACCAGGGCGCCCGAAACTGCACCAATGTAAAACCTGAATCCAGCGCCTTCTCCAGGCGCGACAGAAACTCAGTTCTGTCCCGAAAAGCCCCCGTAATCAAATAGCGGTCAGGCAATGTTGCAGCCATAACAATCGGCAAATTAGCGGCAGGGAACTGATATTGATTTAATTCAAAGCGCGAAACCCAACGCACCTCCTGACCTTCACAGCCTTTCGCCACCCCAGAAAATCTTATTACCCGCCAAACATCAAGCCTCACAGACTTATCAGCATAATCATGCCGAATAGATATCAAAGGTGAGGCATCTAGAACCTGAATACCCAATTCCTTAGAAAGCTCACGGCAAAGTGCATCCCTGACGGTTTCCCCTGGCTCCACCTTTCCACCAGGGAATTCCCACAAGCCACCCTGATGCTTATTGATCGGACGCAGCGCGAGCAGCACCATTCCATCCTCACGCTCTATGACGGCTGCGGCAACGTGAACGATACCTTGACTCATTGTGACCAATACTCCATAGCCATAATTTATAACCGGGGCAGTGAAATGCATTTCTGTACGAATAATATTGCCACTTTATCAAAAGACGTTGTTTCACGCGTCAGAAATCCAAGAGACTTAAATCAGAAACTCTCAACAAAACGCAGCTCAGCTATGTGGCAGGCCCCATGTTATACGACAAGGTAAATCACGTCCGGTATTCGGCATTGAAGATTATATAATTCCTCACTTTAATAACCTTGTTGAATATCAATAACTTACGCTAACAAAAACAGGGGAGATTGTAACAGATTCCCCCTGTTTTACCCTGAAATCCCCCTCAAACTGTCCCTGAATTGTCCTTAAATGTCGATATGGCTGACCAATATGACAGTCAGTATGGCTCTCTTTGTTACCTCATTTTGCCAATCCGGCTAACCCGGATATTTCATAAAGCCGCAGTCTGACCATTCAATTTCGAATTTCCTGTGGGGCTGCTGCTTTATTACTCTGTATTACTCTGTGGCTAAAGGACTTCGGGCCCTGGGCTACTCAAA
>MUIA01000287.1 GCA_002084115.1 Oceanospirillales bacterium LUC14_002_19_P2
AACCGGTTGCGGTTGTTTTGCCAAAAGAGGACAGAAGGTAGTCAGAGTACAGCTCAATCAGATCGTGTTTCATACCGGCAATAATGCCGTATTTTCAGTCTTGTGCGTAACTTGAGTTAAAAATGTAGTGTCCATAGCTTAGAGTGCTTCACTAACCGATAAGGTTTTACCTTCGTAGCTGCTTTTTTCAGCCAGCTCCAGAATTTTAATGACACGTACAGCCTCTTCACTATCCACGGGAACAGGCTCACCTCTCTCTATCGCACCAGCTATACCTTCGTAGTAAGAGATGTAACTACCCTTCTCAGTTTCGATACGACTCCAGTGACTACCATGATAGAGAACACCGAAACTCTCTTCGTTGTCGATACCGAAAGAGGGATTCTTTGGACTGACCCCATCTTTTAACTGGGACTCCTGAGGGTCAAGTCCGTGTTTAACATAACTGCCTCTCATTCCCTGGATATGAAAACGGCTGTTAGGCCCTGCAGAGTATGGGCTGGAATGAAGCAGCACCTCTTTGTCCGGGTAATGGAGCATGACATGGAAATAATCAGTTGCTTTTGAGTTGTCCCTTAAAGCCAGGCAGCGAGCCGTCAATGACCGGGGCAAACCGAACAGGGTTAGCGCCTGATCAATAAGGTGAGCCCCTAAATCAAACCAGACACCACCGCCCGGTACCGGTAGCTCTTTCCAGCGCTCGCGAACTACGGGGCGAAGACGGTCAAAATGCGATTCAAAAAAACGAATATCCCCAAGCTGATTGTTTTCAATTAACGTCTTAACCGTTAGGAAATCATCATCCCATCGTCGATTATGAAATACCGATAAAATCAGGGTTCTATCTTGAGCCAGGTGTACTAATTGAGTCGCTTCCCTACCTGTGGTTGCCATGGGTTTTTCCAATATCACATGCTTACCTTGCTCCAGGCATAACTTGGCTAATGAAAAATGCACGTCATTAGGCGCAGTGATAACCACTAACTCAACATCAGCCGATTGAATCAGCTCCTCTGCGGAAGAAAATACCTGCACATTGGGGAATGCATCACGAACACTGGCGCCCTGACTGGAACTGATGGCAACTAACTCAAGTGAGTCCGTCGCTTCGATCAGGGGCAAATGAAAGACTGTTGCCGAAAAGCCGAAGCCGATTACACCAACTTTAATCATAATAAAAGCAATAGCTCTATATACTGCACATGAGAGTCATGATGATGAGGTAGAGGCAATCTTTGAAGGAGTATTGATACAGAGATCGTTTGATTTAATGCTCCAGTCATACTGCCTGACAGGTTTTACTATCAGGCAGTATGAAGAAACATGTCATTCGCAAGAATTAGATGGAATCTAATCCAGTGGCAGACAACATACTTACTTACGCGGCAAAGTTGGCAGCGATGAACTCCCAGTTAACCAGCTTCCAGAAAGCTGCCAGGTAATCAGGGCGAACATTGCGGTAGTCGATATAGTAGGCATGTTCCCAAACGTCGCAGGTCATCAGCGCGGTCTGGTCAGTGGTCAGTGGTGTTGCGGCATTGCTGGTGTTGACAATGGCAACGGTGCCGTCAGTGTTTTTGACCAGCCAGGTCCAGCCGGAGCCGAAGTTGTTCACGGCGCTTTCAGTGAACTGCTTCTGAAACGCTTCAAAAGAACCGAATGCAGCGTTGATGGAGTCAGCCAGTTCGCCAGTAGGCTCGCCGCCACCGTTGGGGCTAAGGCAGTGCCAGTAGAAGGTGTGGTTCCAGATTTGAGCTGCATTGTTGAAAACTCCGCCTTGAGAGGTCTTGATGATCTCTTCCAGGTCCTTGCCTTCCAGCTCAGTGCCTTCAACCAGACCGTTAAGCTTCACCACATAAGTGTTGTGATGTTTGCCGTAGTGGTAGTCCAGGGTCTCTTTGGAAATATGGGGCTCCAGGGCGTCCCGTTCGTAAGGCAGGGCGGGCAGTTCGAATGCCATGTTTGATATCTCCATTTCAGGGTTGGCTAAATACGGTCTGCACATCCAACCGATAACACGCCTCTTTCTACGGAGAGTAAATGCTACGGGGCGATGTGAGCTTCTTAGCCTGCGGATAATAGCATTGGGCGACAGCCTTATCTACGGAGTTTGCGCAGGGTTATTCGGCCTGATTAGGTGTTGGTTCGTCCGGGTGGGTAACACGTGTGGCTATCCGCACCCGGCAGGCTTCATGCGACCACGCGCCCGCGATAAATGCGGGTCTTTGTTGTGATAGGGGGAGCGGGGAGTGCCGCGTCATTATTATTGAACGGCTCAGGTCTTACTGTGTGCGTTGTGGGCGCTGACCCTTTTTCCAGGTCGCTTTCCGTGATGTTAAGGCCGGCCAGTTGCAGAAATTGCAGTGCCTTGGTGCGGGTGGTGCTGTCACGGGTCTGTCTGACAAGGCGATGGATTTCATTAATCGTGTCGTCAGAACTGAAACGGATGTTGATATCAAACTCTGCCTTGATACGGCGCCTGAGAACCTGCAACAGGTCTATCATCTGCTTGGTGTATTGGACAGTCATGCGATATTCCCTTTTGCTTCAGTGTGCCAGAATGAACGCGCAATTTTGGTTCCAGTTTGAGGGGGCAGGCGCCAGACAGGTGTTGGCCTGATGATCTGGCATAACACGGGGCGCACGTTGCTGGTATTGCACAGTGCTGGTGCGACAAGGGTTGTATTGGGTCTGCAATCGCTTTGCACTACAATGGCGGGCATTGTGGTATCAACCTTCTTCCCCCAACGATTTGTGAACACGGAATGACAATACATTCAGATGACCGGGATGATCTCGATAATTTACCGAGTCTCTCACTGTCTCCCGATGAGGTGACGGAACGCTCGCCGGCATCCCGGCCAGGCGCCAAGAAAAAGACGGTGCATGATCAGGCCAAAGGGCAATCTGCAGGCTCAGCTGGAACCGGGTTGTTCCTGATTTTGTTGGGTCTGTTGCTGGCTGTTGGTGGGTTTGGTTATTTTCAGATTACGGCGTTGCAGCAGGAGCTGCTGGCGACCCGTAGCCTGGTAGCGGCAGCAGAAAAGCAGCTGACAGATGTCTCGGGTGCCGTTACAGAAACCGGGCAGACGATGAGTCAGAGCGATCAGCAGGTTAAGTCAGAGTTGAAGGATATCAATTTTGAAATCCGTAAACTCTGGGATCTGGCGAACAAGCGTAATCGCAAGGACATTGACGCGCTGGAAAAACAGCTGGCCGATAATACGGCAACCCTCAAAACCCTGAAGGTATCAGCAGACAGCGCACTGAAGCAGGCGAAACAATATTCCGGCACTCTGGACAAGACGGTTTCCCGGTTGGAATTGATTGAACGTCAAATTAAGGGTATCAGTGCAGACCTGGTGGCGAATACATCGGCCTCGCGGGAAGAGCTGGATATGCTGACGACATCGGTTGAGGGTTTACGTCAGGAGGCTGGTAAGGCGGTGACAGATGTCAAGGCGCTGAAAGCCGACATGAAACAGCAGATGAGTCTGGTACAGGACGCCTCGCGATCCATGGACAGTTATCGCCAGCAAATCAACAAACGGTTATTGCAGCTTGAGAATGCGGTCAGGGACGTGCAGCAGGGAAGTAATGATAGCGGCTTAAGGCCTACGTTGTAATTGCAAAGATGTACAGGATAAGCCCTGAGCTGACGTGGCTTATCCTGTATTGCTCAAGAGTGAGAAGGTATCTCATGAGCCCCAGCGCTTGGCGGGGGTAATGAACCGAAACTGTTCAGATGTTCAAGCAGTTGCCGGCTTTCCAGCTCTTTCTCAAAGCGCAGCTCCCTGGATTGATGATTCCAGCCCTCCCTTGCCATGGCGTGTGTTTTGCGCTTGGGACCGCACGCGCCACACTCCCTGCATTGAATACGATGGCTGAGCAGATAACCGGCTGAACCAATATGTATGCTGCCACAAAATGGGCAATTCTCCAGCTGGTATCTCATAGGCACCCCCTCTTCTATCCTTGTGGTGGTTGTGCGTACGGCACACTACAACAAGTCACAGCGTTGGGTTTACTGCACTGCTTTGCTACACATGTGTATTGCGTGTCATTTTAATTGTTTGTTCAATATCTTGGTGTGTTGACCTTTTATTGCACAACATGTTGTGTGCTTTGAACTAGTCTAGGTCTCTGGTGACGATTTGCAAGTTTTTGGTCTGCACAGTGATGGTCCTTTTTCCTGTTTGCCCTTATCGATTCCATGTACGGGTATTGGAAGAGTGGTTGTTTACTTTGCTCAAGGGTGTGGAAATCACTTACCATACCGGCCTTCTTATATTGGCAGATTGAATGATGTCCTCCTTCCCATACATTGATGCGTTGCGGACGCTGTGCATGCTGGTTGTCAGTCTTGGCCTGTTAAATGGCTGTTCCAGTACAGGGGAAGGGAAGGTGGCTATCCACGTAATAGATGTTGATCATTCTGAACCGGCAAAGGTGGGTGAATGGAAGGTAGACAGTGATCCTGAAACGGTTGCCCAGGTGCTCAGGCATGGTAAGGGGTTATTGTTGCCAGTTCTGAAGGTCACCGACCAGAATCTGTTGATCCCCGACTATCGCACAACGCTTACCTTATATGAGCACCTGCAAAATAGGGCGGGTATGGATCTTGTGGGTGTCGGTAATACCATGAAATTTTATTACCAATTGGTGTCGGCGGTTGAGCATCGCTGCCCTCAAGGTGCTGTTGATCCTCTGCTGAGTTGCTCACTCACTGCCTGGTTGCCCCAATGGTTCAATGGTTGGCTGAATGGTGAAGGTGTTCATGATGACGCCATGATGCAGGCATGGCTTGATGAGTTGGATGATGTGAGTTACCTGGTCGTACCGGACCGGGCGCTATTATCCTCTCAGGCACTGAACCATATGAAGTACTCTCCGGATTCTGACCCTGTTGTGGATCAGGAGTCGTCTGTTCGCTGGCAGGAGATTGCCAACTATTTAGATCCCGCCTCGTTAAGTGTTGTCATTCGTTATCAGCGAAACTGTGACGATGACTGGTGTTGGAGTCATCAGGGGTTGGCGAACTGTGTCATGCCTGTTGTTGCTGCGGGTCAGTCCAGAGAACAGCTTCTTGATGCGCGTGAACAGGCTTGGCAATCGTTGTTGTCTGGCTGTGCCGCTGTTGCGCCTGTGTCTGTTTCGCCATAGCACTCACAGGCTTTGCAGCCTGCTTCACAACACATACTCACGGTTGTTTACGGATTTTAACTCGACTTCGTTGATGGTATTACTTATCTTGTACCGGATTTCATGATCTTGCCGAGAAATGCCTGTAAAGTGGTCTCTATGAACCCGAATTATCTGGACTTTGAACAGCCAATCGCTGAGCTGGAAGCAAAAATCGAAGAACTGCGGCTGGTAGGGTCGGACAATGAGCTGAATATCAGTGCAGAAATTGCCACGCTCGAAGAAAAGTGCAGAACCCTGACATCAGGCATTTTCAAGGATCTTTCCTCCTGGCAGGTTGCTCAGCTGGCCCGTCACCCCCGTCGTCCCTATACGCTGGACTATATCAAAGCTGTGTTTGACGACTTTGATGAATTGCACGGTGATCGTCGTTTTGCGGATGATAAATCCATTATCGGCGGTATGGCAGACCTGGATGGCAAGCCGGTCATGATTATCGGTCACCAGAAGGGGCGTGAAATCCCTGAGAAGGTGCGCCGTAATTTTGGTATGCCCAAGCCGGAAGGCTATCGGAAGGCTTGCCGGCTGATGGAAATGGCTGAGCGTTTTAAGCTGCCAATTCTGACCTTTATTGATACACCGGGCGCTTACCCGGGTATTAACGCCGAAGAGCGTGGTCAGAGTGAGGCGATTGCCTGGAACCTGGCGGTGATGTCACGCCTGAATACCCCGATCATCTCAACCGTAATTGGTGAAGGAGGGTCAGGTGGCGCATTGGCTATTGGTGTGTGTGACCGGTTGCTGATGCTGCAGTATTCAACCTATTCCGTCATTTCGCCAGAAGGGTGTGCCTCCATTCTCTGGAAAAAAGCGGATCATGCGGCTGAAGCCGCAGAAGCAATGGGTATCACAGCAAAACGCCTGCAGGAGCTGGGTTTTGTTGACCGGATTGTTGAGGAGCCGCTTGGTGGCGCGCACCGTGATGTTGCCAAAGCAGCAGATTCTGTAAGACAGGCCCTGATGATGGAGCTTGACGAAGTATGCTCCATGCCTGTTGATGAGCTGGTTAGCACCCGATATGAACGTTTACAGCGTTATGGGGTCAAGTAAATAGCAGGTTCTCATTTACTGGTCCTTATTTTGCGTGTTGAGAAACCGGCATAGCAGTAGCTGTGCCGGTTTTTTGTTGTTGAGTCAGTGTTGTGGATACAAAAAATGCATCTGACAGATGACACTTTTCTAATGAAGCTGCCTGAAGCTTATAGGGAGAGGCGGTTGGTGGTTGGGTTCAGTGGTGGGCTGGATTCCACGGTTCTGTTGCATCTCTGTGTGGTGCTCAGGGAACGGGGGATCATTCGCTCTCTGGAAGCCATTCATATCAATCATGGGTTGAGTCCCAATGCTGCGGCCTGGCAGGCATTTTGTGAAGCGATCTGCCATCAGTGGGCTGTGCCATTAGCCTCTCGTAAGGTTGTGGTACAGCGTGGGGCGGGGGATGGCCTGGAGGCTTCGGCCAGAACGGCACGCTACCAACAGTATGACGAAGTGCTGCAACCGGGTAATTGTCTCCTGCAGGCCCATCATTTGAATGACCAGGCTGAGACCCTGATTTATCGGATGGTTAGAGGGTGTGGAGTGCATGGTCTTGCGGCGATTCCCCGGGAGCGTACACTGGGTGCGGCGATGATTTTACGTCCACTCCTGGATGTATCCAGAGAGGCTATCCATGCCTATGCTCAACAGCACCAGTTGGAATGGATTGAGGATGAGTCGAATCAAGATATCACCTATGACCGTAATTTTTTGCGTCATGAGGTTGTGCCGCAGTTGAATCGCCGTTGGCCGGGTGCCCTGAATAATCTTGGTCGTCTGGCTGAGGATGCTGCAGATGTTGCTGTATTGCTGGATCAAGTCGCTGAGGCTGATTTGCAACAAGTTTTGTCGGTAAAAGACATTCCTTATCATCAGGGTGCTCTGGTACTTGATAGCGCTTGCCTTATCAGCCTGACTGACTACCGGCAGCGTAACGTGATTCGCCACTGGTTACGGTCCCAGGGATTTCCATTGCCTGGTCGGGTGGTGATTCAATGTATTTTGGATGAACTGGTATCGGCAGTTCAGGATGCTTGTCCTGTGGTGCGCTGGGAGGGATGTGAAGTCAGGCGACATGAAAGCGCTATAGTTGCTATGCAGCCTCTGAGGGCGTTGCCACCTTTTTCCTGCCAATTAACGCTTTCTGTTGGTTGTGATCTTGAGCTGCCGGGAAATGGCCGTATTTCTGCTGAGTATGGAGAAGCGGGGCTTTCACTGGGGTTGGTCAGGTCTGATGTTTTGGGCCTTTCTATCGGCTATCGCTCTGATATCGTGGTGGCTCCCTTTCGTCTGCCTGGCCGGACGGGGCGTAAATCGCTGAAAAAGTGGCTCAATGAGTTGGCTGTGCCTACGTGGGTACGTGATCGCCTGCCAGTCCTGCATCGCGACGGTGAGCTGGTTGCGATCCCTGGTCTGCTGGTCAATGCAGAGTATGCGGCAGCAGCGAATGAACCCAGTATTGCGTACCGCTGGCAATCACCTTTTGGACGGCAATGGTGAATTTCCGTCGTTGTGGGGACGGTGGATGTTTGGTATCCTGCAGTCCCATCTTTTTTCGTTAATACTTCCCATCCAGAAGGCAGACAGACTGCCTGCAAATTCAACAGGTTTTAAATGACACGCTACATATTTGTCACCGGTGGTGTCGTATCGTCGTTGGGGAAAGGCATTGCCTCTGCATCGCTTGCGGCCATTCTTGAGGCGCGTGGCCTGAAGGTCACCATGCTCAAGCTGGATCCTTATATCAACGTTGACCCCGGTACCATGAGTCCTTTCCAGCACGGTGAAGTATTCGTCACTGAAGATGGGGCGGAAACGGATCTGGATCTGGGGCATTACGAGCGTTTCGTCAGAACGACCATGAAGCAGGGTAATAACTTTACCTCGGGTCGTATCTATGAACACGTGCTCAAAAAAGAACGCCGTGGTGACTACCTGGGCGGTACGGTTCAGGTGATTCCCCATATTACCGATGAAATCAAGCGTCGTATCATTGCCGGTGCCGGCGATGCGGACGTGGCGCTGGTGGAAATTGGCGGTACGGTCGGGGATATTGAATCCCAGCCCTTCCTGGAAGCGGTTCGTCAGTTAAAGGTCGAGATGGGTTCCCGTCGTGCCATGCTGATGCACCTGACGCTGGTGCCGTACATCAAGACGGCCGGTGAATTGAAGACCAAGCCGACTCAGCACTCTGTCAAGGAACTGCGCTCTATTGGTCTGCAGCCCGATATCCTGATCTGCCGCTCAGAACATCACATTGACGTTTCTTCGCGTCGCAAGATTGCCCTGTTCACCAACGTTGAAGAGCGCGCCGTCATTTCCCTGCAGGATGCGGATTCCATTTACCGTATCCCGCGCATGTTGCACGAGCAGGGGCTTGACCAGCTGATCGTTGATAACTTCACACTGGAATGCGGTGAAGCCGATCTTGCTGAGTGGGATGATGTGCTGGATCGCGAATTGAATCCTTCCCGGGAAGTGACCGTCGCGATGGTCGGCAAGTACATGGAACTGCTGGATGCTTACAAGTCGCTCATTGAGGCGATGAAGCACGCCGGTCTGAAAACCCGTACCAAGATCAACCTGCGTTATATCGATTCTGAAGAGATCGAGCGCCAGGGGATGGGTGTGTTGGATGGTGTGGATGCCATCCTGGTGCCGGGCGGTTTTGGTAACCGTGGTGTGGAAGGCAAGATTGCTGCCATTCGTCACGCCCGTGAAAACAAGATTCCGTACCTGGGTATCTGTCTTGGGATGCAGCTGGCGGTGGTTGAGTTTGCCCGCAATGTTGTCGGCATCAAGAATGCGGACAGCACCGAATTTGATGTATCTTGCGAGAACCCTGTCATCGGCCTGATCACCGAGTGGCTGGACAGCGACGGACAGGTCGAGCAGCGCAGCGAAGCGTCTGACCTGGGTGGCACCATGCGTCTTGGCGCACAACAATGCCGTCTGGTTGAAGGCTCTCGCGCATTCCAAGCCTATGGCAAGGATGTGATCAATGAGCGTCATCGTCACCGGTATGAAGTGAATGATCATTACGTGGATCGCATTGAAGCATCGGGTATGAAGGTCTCAGGCCGTTCTGTGGACCAGGCGCTGGTGGAAATGGTGGAAATTCAGGATCACCCCTGGTTTGTTGCCTGCCAGTTCCACCCGGAGTTCACCTCTACGCCGCGTGATGGTCACGGCCTGTTCACGGCATTTGTTGAAGCGGCGCTGGCACACGGTGCTGGCCAGAAAGCCTGATTGGGGAATTGTCTCATGGATCAGAAAACGCTACAAGTTGCTGATATCGATGTCGCCAATGACCGGCCCTTTGTGCTCTTTGGTGGCATGAATGTTCTGGAGTCCCGCGAGTTGGCGCTGGAAGTGGCTGGCCACTATGTGGATGTCACGCGTAAGCTGGGCATTCCCTATGTGTTCAAGGCGTCGTTTGACAAGGCGAACCGTTCCTCCATTGCCTCCTACCGTGGGCCAGGCATGGAGAAGGGGTTGGAGATTCTGCAGGAAATCAAGGATATCTACGGTGTGCCCGTGATTACCGACGTCCATGAGGTTCATCAGTGTGAACCGGTGGCCAAGGTGGCAGATGTTATCCAGTTGCCTGCGTTTCTGGCGCGCCAGACTGATCTGGTCGCCGCCATGGCCGCTACGGGGGCGGTTGTTAATGTCAAGAAACCCCAGTTTCTGAGTCCTTCTCAGATGCGTAACATCGTGGATAAATTCCGCGAGGGTGGCTGTGAGAACGTCATGCTGTGTGAGCGTGGTAGCTGCTTTGGTTACGATAACCTGGTGGTTGATATGCTGGGTTTCCGTACTATGAAGGAAGTCAGTGGCGGTTTGCCGGTTATCTTTGATGTTACCCACGCGCTTCAGTGTCGTGATCCGCTGGGGGAGGCTTCCGGTGGGCGACGTCACCAGGTGGCTGAGCTGGCCTGTGCCGGTATGGCGCTGGGATTGGCGGGACTGTTCCTTGAGGCGCATCCGGATCCTGATAAGGCGCGTTGCGATGGTCCCAGTGCCCTGCGCCTGGAAAAGCTGGAACCTTTCCTTGAGCGTATCAAGGCGGTTGATGATCTCGTCAAAAGCTTTGTGCCGTTGGATTTGAGTTAACCCCATTGCGGCAGCCAGTCGGTTAGCATTGTTTCAATGTTCCCGGTTGCTAAAAGGGGTAATGGCAGGGTCGCAAGGGGCGGCCCTGTTTTTTTATGGCTGGATGGTGGCGATAGGGTAAGCGGTGTAAAAGTGAGTCGCTATGGTCACCTGAATTCAAGTCATAAATGCATAACCCATGACTTTTCTTGCATCCACTCCAGTTAACTCTTTGAATGCCTCATATGGAGTTTTGTAACCAAGGCATTTTCTGGGTCTACTGTTCAGCTT
>MUIA01000015.1 GCA_002084115.1 Oceanospirillales bacterium LUC14_002_19_P2
AACCCTCTCCCTGAAACTGAAGGTCAATCATTTTCAGCTCAGGGCGAAGATTTACATGACCGCTCTGCGGGCATCATTCGAGCAGCTAAGGTTATTCGTTACTGCGTAACTTGAGTTATTCAAAAGGCGCATCCTGTTTTGATGCAGTATGCGCCTTTTAGGAAACGTTTATTTTATTGAAGCAATGTTTTGATACGTTGAATCATCATTGCTTGCGGGGGCTGTATTACCTGATGCAATTCGCCAGGCCAGCAGACTTCCGTCACGGCTAATATCACCTGTTGATACCGGATTTTCCGGATCGTTTTTCCAGCGCATCCAGCCACTGCTGTATATCTGGTTGTTTTTGTACCCCATGGCCTGGGCGTACCACCAGACTTCTGATGCTCTCCAGCCATTACCGCAATAGAAAGCCAGCTCCATGCTGTCTGGGTGAATACCCCATTGGTTCCAGAATGCTTCAATCTCCCGGTAGTTGCGCATAGTGTGATCCGGGTTGTGGTAGTCATTCATATCCCAGGCAGAGTCTCCGGCTTTACCCCAGAGGGCGCCGGTGATCCGGCCTTTCTTCTGGAAATAACCGTAGACGCTGATATCACCTACATACTCTTCCCAGCTGCGAATGCTGACCAGCGCACCATCATGCTGGTTCCGCAGTGTTTTTGCCTGCTCAATATCAATCACGACATCGGCATTGCCCGGACCTGTGACCCCAAAGGTTTCTACCGGTGTTGGTTGAATCCAGCCTTTATCCAGTGGAAGACCGGCGGCGGACCAGACACCTTTACCACCGTTGAGCATCACCACGTCACTGACACCGGCATATTTCATGACCGATGCGCCACGGGCCGCTCCGATGGAATCGGTGCTGTATACGGCAACCGGCGTGTTTTTGTTGATGCCAAGTCGTTGCAGTGATGCCCGGATATCTTCAACATCGTTGAGTTCATAGATGGGGGGGTGTTCGAACTCCAGATCATCCCAGTACAGGGCGCCAGGGATATGACCTTTACGGTATGCCTTGCCCTTACCGCCATCCCAGCCGATCTCAACGACTTTCAATTGTGGATTATTTTTGATCTGCTCATTAAGAACCGTCGGGGGAACCAGGGAGTGATACCCTGGCAAGTGGTCGACGGGGTTGGCCTCGACGGCTGCCCACTGGTTGTAGCCGCCTTTCAGTATCGAGATGTGATCTCCACTGTACCCCATTTCACTCACGAGCCAGTTAGCAACAGCGGTGCTTTGCTCGCGGTCATACCCATAGATGATGATGGATTGGTCTGGCTGAATACCGGTACGCTGATACGCTGTGTCCAGTTCAGGAAGGTCACGGGTAATCCAGTCAGCAGACAGGAGTTTGGCGCCCGGGATGTGTCCGCCTCGCTGTTCACCCTGCAATGTCCAGCCATTGAAAGCATCGGGGCTTCGGGTATCAATCAGTGTGTATTGGGATGTCGTCAGCTTTTGTGACAACTGCTGTGTATTAATTGTTGTGTAAGCAGCAGGTGCAGTCATTGATGGCTTGTCGGGTTGGCAGGCGGCAATAAACAATACCATACCACCCAGGCAAAATGCCCTGGTAAGCGATGTGTACAACATGATCTTCCTTTTGTTGCGAGTTCAATAGTCGCAGAAGGGCATTAATATGCCGAAAGGATACCGGGCATGTTTTAACGCAGATCAAAAAAGGGATCATCGGTGCATCAGTTTTGTACGTAGGCAGGTTGTACTGGCGCTGTGCTTGCCTATGGGATATCCGAGGCGAGTGCCATTTATCGTTAGGATGCGTCATTGATAGTGACAGCGACGCATTCATGGCATGGGTATAATGATTTTCATTGGCGAGAAATGCCTGTTTTTTCTCCCAAGGTAAGTCAATCGTTCTGTAGGACGACTTTTATTCACTCAAGTTACGCACAAGACTGAAAATACGGCATTATTGCTGGTATGAAACACGATCTGATTGAGCTGTACTCTGACTACCTTCTGTCCTCTTTTGGCAAAACAACCGCAACCGGTTTGT